>JAFXOO010000506.1 GCA_017528675.1 Oscillospiraceae bacterium
AGCATCTGCATGTACATGTCATATCCGACAGTCTCCATATGCCCGTGCTGGCTGCCGCCAAGAATCGAACCCGCACCCCGGATCTCCAGATCCCGCATCGCAATCCGGAATCCGGAGCCGAACTGCGTAAATTCCCGCATTGCCTCCAGACGCTTGGCAGCAACCTCCGTCAGGACTTTGTCCCGCTTGAACAGGAAATACGCATAGGCACGCCGGTTCGAGCGTCCGACACGGCCTCTGAGCTGGTAGAGCTGCGACAGACCGAGCCGGTCGGATTCCTCGATGATGAGCGTGTTCACATTCGCCACATCCACGCCGGTTTCAATGATCGTCGTGCAGACGAGAATATCAATTTCCCCGTCCACCACCTGCTGCCAGATGTCGCTCATCTCCTCCTCGGAAAGACAGCCGTGCGCTGCGGTGATGTGTGCCTCCGGGAACAGCGCCTGTAGCTTTGCCGTGCAGTTGAGAATCGTGTCAATGCGGTTGTGGATGTAGTACACCTGCCCGCCCCGCTTGAGCTCCCGTGCAATCGCCTGCATGACAATGCCCTCCTGGTACTCGGTGACATAGGTCTGTACCGGGTAGCGGTCCTGCGGCGGCTCGGACAGCACGCTCATGTCCCGGATGCCCGAAAGCGCCATGTTCAGCGTGCGGGGAATCGGCGTTGCAGAGAGCGTCAGCACATCAATCCCGGCAAACATCTCTTTGAAGCGCTCCTTGTGCGCCACGCCGAAGCGCTGCTCCTCGTCGATGATGGCAAGGCCGAGCGCATGGAATTTCACATCCTTCTGTACAATCCGGTGCGTGCCGATGATAATGTCAATCTTGCCCTTTTCCAGATCTTCCAGAATCTTCTTCTGCTCCTTCGCCGTGCGAAAGCGGGAGAGCATCTCGATGCGCACAGGCATGCGGTCAAACCGTTGCAGCGCCGTGCGGTAATGCTGCATCGCCAGCACCGTTGTCGGCGCCAGGATCGCACACTGCCGGTCGGAAAGCACACACTTCATCGCCGCACGGAATGCCACCTCGGTCTTGCCAAAGCCCACATCCCCGCACAGCAGCCGGTCCATCGGGCGTGTGCGCATCATGTCGCTCTTGATTTCGTCGATGCTCTGGAGCTGGTCGTCTGTCTCGGCGTAGGGGAAACGCTCCTCGAAATCCCGCTGAATCTCGTCATCGGGATAGAACGCATAGCCCTCGCTCTTTTCCCGCTTGGCATAGAGCTTCATAAGCTGATCCGCCATGTCCTTGACCGCCTTGCGGACATTGGAACAGGTCTTCTGCCACTGCGGCGAGGAAAGCCGGTTGAGCTTGACATTTGTCTCATCCGCCGCACCCATGTAGCGTGTCACCATGTCAAGCTGCGTCACGGGAACATAGAGCTTCTCCGTGCCCGCATACTGGATGGTGATGTAATCCTTGGTGATGCCCTCCATTTCGAGCTTGTGGATGCCAAGGAACCGCCCGACACCGTGCAGTGCGTGCACCACAAGATCGCCCTCGTGCAGATCGGACAGGCTTTGCAGCTCCATGCCCGCCTTGTGCTTCAGCTTGCGCTTGCGGGCAGCATGCATCCGGGTCTGGACAATCAGCGCCGTCTTGTTCTCCGGATAGGAGAAACCGCCGCTGATCTGCCGTGCCGTGATGAGCACCGCCCCCGGCGGGCAGAGATCGTCCTCCTGCGCAATCGCACAGCGGATGCCGCTCTCCTGTAAATCCTTCGCCAGAATGGGCAGCGTCTTTTCACTCCCGACCGCCAGCACAATGCGGTAATGGTCACGGATGTAGTCCTCCAGATCCTCTAACAACTGCCGGATCTCGCCGCCCCATGTCGCATTTTGCAGCGCCTCCATGCTGATGATGCGCTGGAAGGGAATGCGCTCGCTGCCCTGTAGGAACTGGCTGAGATACACGCAGGTGCGCCGTGCGAGCATCTCCTGAAGCCCGGTGTAATCGAGCATGCCGCCGTCAAGCCCCTTGCAGAGCGTGCCGTCCTCAAAGAGCAGCGCCAGATCCTCCCGGAGCTGCGCTGTGACTGCCTGGCTCTGGCGGTGAATGTCGGACGGCTCTGAAAGCAGAATCTCGCCGTCCGTGTAATCCGTCAGATAGGCTGGCTTGTAGAGCAGTGTGTAGTATTTGTCCGAATTCATGAGCGTCAGCCCCGCATCAAGCCGGTCGATGTCGTGCTGTAGCTTCTCCCGCACCTCGGCAGCGTGCTTTCCACGGAGCTTTTTGGAAAATGCCGTGATGCGCTCCGTGAGATCAGCCGGATCAAACAGAATCTCGGCAGCAGGCGAAACCGTAATGTGCTCCGCAGGCTCCGTGCGGCGCTGGGTGTCGGGGTCGAAATAGCCGAGCGTGTCAATCTCATCCCCCCAGAGCTCCATGCGGACGGGCGCTGTCTCCTGCGCCGGGAAAATGTCCACAATCGAGCCACGGACAGCAAACTGCCCCTTGCCTTCGACGGTTTCTGCACGGACATACCCCGACTGCACAAGCTGCACCGTCAGCGCCTTCAGATCAACCGTGCCGCCCTGTTCGAGCGTGATAAAGGAACGCTCCAGCACCTCCGGCGGAAGTGTCGGCTGCATCACAGCCTCGGCAGAGGCCACCGCAATGCGCACCTCGCCCCGCTGCAATGCCGCCAGTACCCGGATACGCTCGTGCTCATATTCGGCAGAACGGCTCTCGGCAGAGATGAAGGTCAGCTCCCGTGACGGAAAATGCAGCGCTGCGGTCGTCCCTGCCATTGCATTGATGTCCGAGACAAGCTTGATCGCCTCGGCTTCGGTGCCGGTAATCAGGAGCAGCGGCGGCACATCCCGCCCGGACAGCGTGAGCGCAAGCTGCGCCTTGTGGACAAGCGAAAGCCCCGTCACACACAGCGGCACTGCGCCCGTTTCAATGGCACCAGTGATGCGCCGGTAATCCGGCAGCTCGGAAAAGGTTTCAGTAAAAAATTGCATAGTGTACCTCTTTCAGAATCGCAATGCTGATAACGCAGGTTTTTTGTCGGCTTAGCGCCGACTTAGGAGGGGCTACTCGCCCCTCCTAAACCTCCCTCGGCATAAGCAGACAGCCAGCGAGCTTGCGAGCGCTGCTGGTCGCTTAAAGCGCAGCAGGGCGGTGACCGCCCTGCACCCGCATCTTTTTTCTATTTTACGGATAATGCTCATTCATAGTGATAAATCAAGAATTATACTGGTTCATTGCCTCGGTCGTCTTGCCGCTGACCATCAGGCGCAGACAGGCGGCGGCATTCTTCGCAGCGGACTGCATGGCTTCCTTCTCCTCCGGGCGGAATTTGCTGAGCACCCAGTCAGCAAGATCCATCTCCTTGTGGGGCTTTGCGCCGACGCCGAGCTTGATGCGGGCGAAGGCATCCGAGCCGGTCAGCTCGATGATGCTTTTGATGCCGTTGTGGCCGCCGGCAGAACCCTTGCGCCGGATGCGCAGCTTGCCCGGTTCGAGGGAAATATCATCAAACAGCACGATCACATGGTCAATGCCGATCTTGTAAAACTGCATCGCCTGCACAACTGCCTCGCCGCTGTTGTTCATGTAGGTCTGCGGCTTGAGCGGCAGACAGCGCTGCCCTGCGAGCGTGACATCGCCGGTATAGCCTTTGAACCGGAGCCGGTCAATCCGGACATGCTCCTCCTCAGCGAGTGTCTCAATGGCGATGAATCCGGCATTGTGCCGGGTATTCTCATATTGCAGCCCCGGATTGCCCAGACCCACGATCAGCCATTCCGGCTTGCCGGTCTTTGCGGCATTCTCCTTTTCAAGCTGGGCAAAGATGTCCATAATTCCCATAGCTATCCCCTTTCTTTGTATAGGCAGCACCGCACAAAGCCCGCCTGACGGCTTGGCGGCGCATCTGCATCACCAGCTCTGTGCGGTGTTGCCTATAACGAGACCGGACGGTACACCGCAGCGCACCGCCTTTCTTTTTCCATCCTTCCTATTATACCACATCCCTTTCCAAATTGCAACCCTGGCGGGGGAGCCCCGCTGCTGATTTGCTTCGAGGATTACGGTGCGTTGCTTCGTCACCCGTAATGCGCCAAGCTACGCAAGGCGCATTGCTACGCTTGTCAGCACATCGCAGCTAAAGCTGCTCCCACGCAGTTCTTCGGCGTTCCAACGGATGGTGCAGTCTATTTTCTTTCCACCGCCAATCCGCAGCGATGCCGCCCAATCCTGCGGCGAGCGCCAGCGATGCAACGCCCAATCCCCATGCGGAGCGAGCGCAGCGATGCGACAAGCCGTTTCCGGCTGTAGGCAGCCTATGCCATGAACCGCCTATAAGCCTGGTACTCCGCCGCCGCTCCGGAGGAGCGGTCGCAGCGGCAGCATGCGCAGCAATTCCCAAATGCACCCAAAGCAGGTGCAGGGTGCAACCCTGCCGTCCGGGAGTCCAGAGGGTGCCGACGAGGGCACCCTCTGGGCAGGGGGGAGCGGTGCACCCGCTCCCAAAATTGCCGGCGCCGGGGGCTGCACGCCCCCCAAAAAAATCCCCCGCAAAAAACCATCACGAAAAATCAAAAACCCCCTTGCCATTCCAGAAAAAATCTGGTATAATAAATAGTGTATGCAAATAACGCACTCCAGGGAGGTGGAACGATCATGACAGCGGACCCGTGCGGGCAATGTACATATACTCTGACCGGACGGTTTACCGCAAGCCGCTCCGGCATCTGAAAGGGCGGTATACTATGATCCATTTCTACCAGACAAAGGACAATGCAGTCCGGGAGGTCGATCAGCCGGAGCCGGGCTGCTGGATCTCTGTGGTTGACCCTACTGCACAGGAGGTGCAGAATCTGATTGAGGAATACGGGCTGGACAGCGGCTTTGTACGTTCCTCGCTCGATGAGGAGGAAAGCTCCCGTATCGAACGTGAGGATGACCAGACGCTCATCATCGTTGACACAGCCGTTTCTGAAATCCAGACCGAGGAAACCATCCTCTTTTTCACGGTGCCGCTTGGCATCATCATCACGGACGACTATGTCTTTACCATTTCGCTGCGGGACAACCGTGTGCTGCACGATCTGGCGGAGGGTGTCATCCGTGGCGTGTAGACCTGGATGAAAACCCGCTTTGTGATGCAGCTTCTTCTGCGGATCACTGCCGTATATCTCCAGGACTTAAAGCAGATTGACAAAACCAGCCAGGTCATGGAGCTCAAGCTCAGCGGCGCAATGAAGAACCAGGAGCTCATCCAGATGCTGGAGCTGGAAAAATCCCTCGTGTACTTTTCCACCTCGCTCAAGGCCAATGAAGTCACCATCGAAAAGCTCCTCCGGGGCCGCACGATCAAACTCTATGAAGAAGACCAGGATCTTCTGGAGGATGTCCTGATCGAAGTCCGGCAGGCAATCGAAATGAGCAACATCTATTCCGGCATCATTTCAAGCATGGTTGAGGCATTCGGCTCGGTGATCTCGAATAACCTGAACTTTGTCATGTGGCGGCTCACTGTGGTGACCATCATCATGTCCATTCCGACGATGGTCTTCAGCTTTTACGGCATGAACACACCGGATCTGCCGTTCCCGACGACCTGGTTTGCACTGCTGGTGTCCGTTGTGCCGACCATCATCTGTGCCGTTGTGATGCTGAAGAACAGCAAGTATAAATAGTCCCCTCTCCCGGAAGCCGTGCAGCGCTTCCGGGTGTTTTCTGCATATTATTCCTTGACAAACCCTGCCGCATGTAGTATAATGATAAGGTATGGATATTTCCCGACATGAGACATAAAGGAGAACTGAAACTATGGAGAACCAGAACGACTTCCGCAGCCTGATGAAACGGGCCAGATGGGACAGACTGTTCG
>JAFXOO010000507.1 GCA_017528675.1 Oscillospiraceae bacterium
GCAAGGCGCTCTGCGAAGGCATCATAGGTCAGGTTCAGGTCATGGAAATTGATGCCGTACTGCTGGAATTTGCTCCAGCTCTCCCAGTCGAATGCCACCGGAAGCTGCGTTGTCACACCGGAGGAGGCTATCTGACGGACAATCCAGTCCGCCTGTGCACGGGCTGTATCCGGATTGGTGGCTGTGGAGTTGAAGTAAACCCCGACATCCAGCCCGGCAGCAGAGGCGTTCCTGATATTTTGCAGATAGTACTCATCCTGCGATATGCTGCTGCCGCCGTAGCCGCAGCGGATCACGGTAAAGCTCACACCGGCATTTTTAACAGCCGGCCAGTCGATCTTTGCCTGCCACTTGGATACATCAATGCCGAACCGGAGATTGTCCGCCGCATAGCGCTCTGTGAATTCCGCAAAGGTTTCCTGCGGTTTGGAAGCCGCCCCCGGCAGCTTATTGGCAACGGTCACATTGAATGTCCAGGTTGTGGCATTTCCGGAGGAATCCGTCAGCGTGGCTTCAATCGGATATACGCCGGGCGTGCCTGTGTTCACATTGCCGGTATAGGTCAGAACCGGTGAGCGGTCGTAGTTATCGCCGTATCCGATCAGCTCCTCGATGCGGAATGCATTGCCGGTTTTGACGGCTGCGAATTCTCCGTTATTGACGGCAACAGGCGGCGTGGAATCCACGACCTGGTATTGCAGCGTCACCGTTTGCTCCACGCTGCCGAAACGGCAGGGAATCTCTGCGGTATAGGTGCCGAGCTCATCGGAAGGAAGCACCATATCCGGGTCAGTCAGCTCTGCATTGGTATCCGTGACGAGGCTTGCTGCTGTGAGTGCTTCGTAGACTTCCACCGAGCTGCGGCCGATCATGCGGAGCGGCTCTGTGGGCGCTTCGGTGGGCGGTTCTGTCGGCAGCTCCGCTTCCGTGGCCGGCTCTGTCGGAGCCTCTGTTTCGCCCGGAACCGGCGCTTTTACCAGTGTCACCGTATCCGAATCCGATGCGTTTTGCATGTTGATCGGTTCCTGGACGCATGCCGTCAGCAGGATGCTGCACAGCAGCGGCAAAAGCAGGATTCTTCTTCTCATCTGCTCGCTCCTTCCTCATGTACAATGCGCAATTCTGCGGAGAATTGCGCATCAGAAATAATAGTTCCCGTTCTCTCTTGAGATAATGCCCGCCGCCAGCAGATTTTCGAGCTTAAGACGGGTGCGGCTGTCGGAATGGGTACGCAGTGCCCGTGTCATCGCTTTCTCCGAAAGGCATCCGCCGTGATCTGCAAGGATCTCGAACACGCTGCCGAGCTGGTCAATCACCCGGTGGGGCGCCTGCTCCGGGACGAAAAACAGCAGGCTGCGCAGATCCGGCTCCAGCTTCCGGAACAGGTCACCGGCACAGTGCTTGTTGCCGAGGAGTGCAAAGGAGGCATCATCATACATGCCTTCGTTCTGGAGCTGGTCGGTGATATTGCTCAGCTCCCGCAGCATGCGCTGCTCAGTAAACAGGCAGCCTGCCTGAAGCAGCAGCTCTGCCCGGTCGGAAAGCTCGCCGTTCTGTGCGAGCATCAGCTCCGGGCCGTCGCTTGTCAGCAGAAATGCCCCGATTTCCCCGCATCCTCTGCCGAAATTGTATTCCGTGTCCGGAATGGTGACAAAGGTGGTGAAGTTGAGCGCAATGGCGTGCTGGTACTGCGACAGGATACGGCATCCGCTGTTCGGATCCCATGCGGCAATCAGTCCGTCCCCGACATGAAAGAACAGGTAGCGCCCGTCCGGCGCCAGCGCTGCACAGAGCATGGTACAGGCGAGGGACTGCACAGAGCAATCAATCTCTCCGGCTTTGCGGCGGACGGCCGCTCTTGCCTCCTCCAGCAGGTTTTCGGCGGCATGTTCTTCCGGCATCTCATAGAACCGGTCAAACATCCCGATCAGGGTGGGGAGGACTGCGTCTGCAACCGCAACGGCGCCCTCTCTGGCATAGGTGCAGGAGCCGGCACCGTCACAGAGCACTGCCCCGGTCACACCTGTTTGCGGGTCACAGCCGGTAATGGCGTGATCCTCGCAGATTTTGCCGGCCTGGGTATGCGAAGTGCCCGCCCTGCAATAGCTGCAATGCTTGAACGCCGAATGTTCCCATGCCATTTGCCTCACCTCCTGTGGCTTGTTGTCTGCTGTCTATTTATTGTACCACAGAACAGTGGGATTGTCAAGGGAAGCAGCATGGGAGACAACCGGCACAGTGTCCGTGATTTTGCACAAATCGTGGACGGAATACTGTGCATTTCCGGGATGTTCGGCGGAAACACTGGACAAATCTGGATTTGCATGTTACAATGATAGTATAGTACTGTCCGGAATCCGGACAGCAAAAGGAGGAAATATGGATGAATACGACCCAGATGATGCAGTGGGGCAATATGCCCTGTGTCCGGCTGAATGCCGGCGGCTATACGGCACTGATCGCACCCGATCTCGGCTCCAATGTGATTCGCCTGCGGGATGAGGCACATGGTGTGGAATTTTTCCGCTTCAAGGATGTCAATACATATGAGGAGCTTCTGCAATCCGCAGAAGTATGGGGGCTGCCGACGCTCTATCTGCCGAACCGGTTTGCTGACGGCGTTCTGAAGACCTCGGATGCGGTGTATCACCTGCCTGTCAACGAGAAGGCTCCCTATCATAACCATATCCACGGCTTCCTGCACAAGCGCCGCCACAATGTGGTGGAACACAAGGCGGATGACAACTGCGCATGGTGCCGGACAGAATATCTCTATGACGAACGGGATCCGTTCTTCCAGTATCTTCCGGTGAAGTTCAAGGCAGAGTTCCTGTTCACGCTGTCCGCCTGCGGGCTGGAGTATGAATTCAGGCTGACCAATCTTTCGGACAAGCAGATGCCGGTTTCCGTTGCGACGCATACCACGATCAATTCCCCGTTCGTGGACGGTGCAAGGGAGGCGGATGCACGGATTACGGCGCCCATCGGCAACCGCTGGATCCTCAATGAGCGCTGTCTGCCGACCGGTGAGACGGCAGAACTTGGGATGCGTGACCTGGAATACCGCTCCGGAAGCCGCTGCCCTGTGCTGCAAAACATTGACAACGAGATGTATTTTGCTGAGCACATGACGGTGGACGGCGAGGATTTCTATGGCATTGTGGTGGAGGATACCGCAAGCGGCATCCGCATTGCCTACGAGGTAGGCGAGGAATACCGCTTCTGGATATTCTGGAATGACAAGGGCTTCAACGGCTATTTCTGTCCGGAGCCGATGTCGGCAATGATAGATGCGCCGAATCTTGACATGCCTGCCGGCGTGACCGGCAAGCGGGAGATTGCCCCGCAGGAGACTGCTGTTTTCCACCAGCGCTTCTTCACGATGGCATAAAACGAATCCGCCGCAGCAGGAAAGCTGCGGCGGATTTTTTAACGTGTGGTTTAATCTCCCTCGAAGGAATCAATCCATGCGAAGATGTATTGCTCATAATCGGCATATTTCTTCTCCGGGCAGAGGACTATGATGTCATAGATATGGGATTTTCCCACATACATGGCATCCACGACATGAAGCGTGTCTGCGCCGTAGTAAACGCCGCTCTGCTCGTGGGCATAGTCGTAGTAGAACAGCCTGCCACGATCCTTGATATTGACCTCATGGCCGTTGTCATCCACGGCGGGCATGCGCTCTTTGATCATTTCCTCAAGCTTTTTGCGGCTGATGCTGCCGAGGCGCTTGCTGTCATAGGGCATGGCAGAAACGGCAATGGCGGCCTCACTGTTGTAGACCTGCAAAAGCTGCATCATTTCTGCCGATTTCGTTACAATCTCCTTGTCCTTCATCCCGGAGGGAATGGTCATGGAAAAGCTCGGACCGCTGACACGCTCCCATTTGGTGCGGTCTGTGATGGTGCGCCTGCCCTTGGTGACCGCCGAAACAACACCGGTGATGATGAGGACAAAAATCAGTGCGCCGGCGACCATGCCAAGAATCAGCGGCAAAGCGCTGCGCTTCTTCGGATACAGATTGAGCGAATCCGTCCCTGCGTAGCCAACCGTTGCGCCGCACTGGCAGAACATCTGGCCGTCCTTGAGTTCCCTGCCGCAAGCATTACATCTCATAGTGAAATCCCCCTTGTATCATGGCGGGCGGCCTGGAACTCTGCCTGAAATGACCGTTCAGCCGCCTGTCTGTTTATTTCTTTCAGTATATCAGATTATGAACGATTTGTAAAGAGCGGAACGCAGTTTTTTGTACAGCATCAGTTTTTTGACGGATATGAAGCCTCGCAGTTGTGCAGAATACACAAAGAAGCTGAGGGATTTTCAGCGGAAGCATGTGTGGAAAAGGTCTTGCTATTACCCGGAAAATATGCTATAATGTAGATAGTGTTCTGTGGGATCAGCATTGATAATACAGAATTATACTAATTTTCTGCGCTGCTCCGGCTGCGCAGGCGTTCCGTTATACCTCAGTGTCTGCTGGCGCTTGACGGGACAGTACTTCAAAACCAGAAAAGGAGTAATCATTATGCAGAAATTCGGACATTTTGATGACGCCAGAAAAGAATACGTCATCACTTCCCCGAGAACACCCTATCCGTGGATCAA
>JAFXOO010000508.1 GCA_017528675.1 Oscillospiraceae bacterium
ACATACAATCTGCAACCGCTCCGGATCCTGTTCCGGCTGCGCTGCACATCCGCTAAACAGAACTGCCGCAGCCAGAACGGCCGCAGCAGTTTTAGAAAAGATATGTCTGTACAATCCAATCACTCCCGCCGCTATCATAAAATGATAATCATTTTCAGTTTCAATCTATTATAGCATATTGCGGCAGAAAGTCAAGAACAATCCGTGGAATTCAGAAAAAACATCAGAATCCTCATGCTTCATTCGTGCATTTTTGTGGAAAGTGCACTACAATCAAACCACGCCATCGGATCCACAGTACAGCTTTTGGGGAAGCGCACATTCGTCAGAGAGCGGCAGCCTGCAAAAGCAAAGCTCTCCACCGTCTCGCATCCGTCAGCAATCACGACCTTGCGAAGCTGCGGGCACATGCAGAACGCATGATGCGGAACCACACGGCAGCTCCCCGGAATGAGAACCGATGTCAGTGCCGTACCCGTGAAGGCATATTCCCCCATGAATGTAAGTGCAGACGGGATTTTCAGATCGGACAGCATCCGGCTTTCGCTGAACGCAAATCCGCCGATGTAAGTACAATTATCTGGAATCTGCACCTGTGTCAGACTGCCGCAGCGTGAAAATGCAGCCGTCCCGATGAAACGTACCGTATCCGGAAGCATTACAGAACGCAGCGAATTGCACTCCGAAAAAGCATTCTCTCCGATCGTTTCAAGTCCCTCTGCAAACACAACCCGCTCCAGATAATCCAGATCAGCAAACGCCGAACTGTCAATTGCACGGCAGCTTGCCGGCAGAACAACTGTATACAGCCGGACAGGATGAATCTGTTCCAGACTTCCCTGCCATTCCGTATACCGGGTATGCCGCCAGCGGAAAGCATTTTTTGAGACAAATGTACACCCATCCGGCACGACAGCTTGTGTATCCGTCCCGACATATTCGTATAAAGCGGTTCCGATCATCAGCATTGCACGGTCCGGATTCTGCGCTGCATCCGCAATATGCTCACGATGCATCCGTTCCAGCCAGGGTGTACCTTCAAACGCAAGTCCTTCCACCGCCCAGACGCTCCTGGGGACGGTGACATGATTCAAAGCCCTGCAACCGGCAAACGCAGACCCACGGATTTCTTCACAGCCGTCCTCGATGATCAGCTCATTGAGCTTTTCACAACCGGCGAATGCAAATTTCCCGATGATACGGCAAGTGCAAGGAATTGTAACCTTCACCAGACGGGTAGCATTGCGAAACGCAAGTGTTCCGATCTCACGGCATTCCGGCGGAATGGTTACCGTGTGTTCTCCGGGAGACGGCTGATACCGAAGCAGCACACCGTTTTCGATTGTAAATGCCATAGACATCCCCCTTTCATACTATCTTTATTATATCATAACTCCTTTACAAAGTCAGATCTAAATCTTGTTGACACAGGAAAATTCAACACTCCGTTTTTGTGCATTTTAACATAAATGTCCGTACATTCAATTATTTTTCATTAAAAATACGGATAATTACTTCATTTTATCCACCATTTATTCACTTTGTGCGTTGCTAATTTATTGATAATTTGTTAATATATAATTGAAAGGTAATGCGTCAGTTTCGCTTTTTTTAAGATGCAAAGACAAATTTACAGGAGGGATTATTATGAACAGAATCCGCACTGCGCTGTGTACTGCGGCTGTTACGGCTGTGGCAGCGCTTGCCGCAATGCCCATCATCGGTCATGCCCAGAACCCAATTGTACAGACATCCTTCACACCCGACCCCGCACCAGTGGTGTTCGGAGATGAGTTGTATGTATTTACCGGCTGTGACCGCAATGGTGAAAACGACTTCTACAAGATGACCGGATGGCAGTGCTTCTCCACGAAGGATATGCAGAACTGGACGGATCATGGCCGTATCCTTGAAGATACGAGCTTTTCCTGGTGCGGGGAGAACGATGCATGGGCTTCCCAGTGCATTGAGCGTAACGGGAAGTACTACTTCTATTTCACCACGACCAATAAATCCGGCGGCGGCAGAGCAATCGGCGTTGCCGTTGCCAACAGTCCGGAAGGCCCCTACGAGGACGTTCTTGGCAAGCCGCTCTGCGGACCGAACTGGAACTATATTGATCCGACTGTCATGATTGACGACGACGGTCAGGCATGGCTGATGTTCGGTAACCCGACATGCTATTATGTCAAGCTCAAGGAGGACATGGTCACACTCGACGGCCCGATTCAGGAATTCAAGATGACATCCGATGCCTTCGGCCCGCACACGCCCAGCAACGCCGATGACAAACGAACCTGCGCCTATGGCGAAGGTCCGTGGATCTGCAAGCACGGCGACCTGTATTACATGGTCTATGCCGCATTCGTCGGCAAGGACGGCGGCGAAAGCATGGCTTATGCGACCGGCCCATCCGTGACCGGCCCGTGGACGTACAGAGGTCAGATCCAGAAGGGCTCCAACTGCTATACCATCCACGGCGGCATCGTGGATTTCAAGGATCATTCCTATTATTTCTATCACATGAACGGTCTTCCGGGCGGCGGTGTATTCAACCGCAGCGCTGCGTGCGAGGAGTTCACCTTCAATCCGGATGGCTCTATCCCGGAGGTCGCATCGACCAAGGAAGGCCCCAAGCAGCTTGAAGCGGTCAACCCGTTTGAGCGCATGGAGGCCGAGATGATGAGCTGGTCGGAGGGTATCCAGACTGAGAAAATCAAAGCAGGAACTCTTGCAATCGGGTTCATCCAGAAGGGTGATTATGTCAAGGTCAGCGGCGTGGACTTCGGTGACGGCGCAGACAAGTTCATCGCAAGTGTAGCATCCAACGGCTCCGGTGGTAAGATTGAAGTACATCTCGATGCCAAGGACGGACCTATGGTTGCTGCTGTAGATGTGCCCGTAACAGGCGACTGGCAGGAGTGGACAAAGGTTTCCGGCAATGTTTCAGGCGCCAAAGGTCAGCATGATGTATATTATGTGTTCAATGGCGGTGACAGCTATCTGTTCAATGTAGACTGGTGGAAGTTTGAAGGAGCCGGAAATCCGAATCCCCCTAAGAACATCACACCCGGCGATGTGAATTTTGATGACATCATCGATATTTTTGATCTCGGCT
This sequence comes from Oscillospiraceae bacterium, assembly GCA_017528675.1. Taxonomy (GTDB): domain Bacteria; phylum Bacillota; class Clostridia; order Oscillospirales; family Ruminococcaceae; genus UBA3855. The sequence continues at coordinate 3,119 of JAFXOO010000508.1, forward strand.
TTGCAAAGCGTGGTGTCCTCAGCAGGTTTACCGATGCCGATGCCGAGAAGGCAGCAGATGTCAACGCCGACGGAAAGGCTGATCTGCTTGACCTGATTCAGCTCACCAAATTCCTGCACCATCAGATCACAGCATTCGACAAGGTCGAGATCCCGACGGAACCCCCCACTGAACCACCGACTGAACCAGTTGCTGCGCATAAGAGTCAGGCCGAGTTCACCCAGTGGTGTCAGGACAAAATGCAGGATCATGAGCCGGATTCCGCCCGTGCAGAGGTCGCCGGCGTGCAGTACGGCACCGTGAAGAGCGGCAGCTATTACTCCACAACCTGCAACCGTGAAAAGCCCTATAACATCCTCCTCCCTGCCGGCTATGATGCCAATGACAAGAGCAAGACCTATCCGGTTATATACTGCATGCACGGCTACTGGGAGAACCAGGATCGCATGATCATCAAGGGCAACAATCCCCAGATGTACACCCGCCAGATCATCGGCAACGCCATCGCTGCAGGAGAAGCCAAGGACATGATCGTTGTCTTCCCGTATATTTACTCCAGTGCCACGCAAAAGGACTGCTCCGGTATGGATGCAGCAAACAATGCGGCTTACGATAACTTCATCAACGATCTGACAAAGGATCTGATGCCTCATATCGAATCCACCTACAACGTCAAGACCGGCAAGGACAATACCGCTATCACCGGTTTCTCGATGGGCGGCCGTGAGTCTCTGGCAATCGGCATGACGCTGACTGACAAGTTCGGTTATATCGGTGCAATCTGTCCGGCACCCGGCGTGGACGATGCCTACAAGGGCGGCTGGAAGTTTGAGTCCGGCAAGGAGCCTTACCTCATCATGATTACCGCAGGCGGCAACGACAAAACTGTTTATGACACGCCCAGACCCTATCATGAGAAGCTCGAACAGAACGGCGTGCCGCACATCTGGCATTATTACCAGGCAGGTTATCACGGTGATAACTCCATCCATGCACATATCTATAATTTCTGCCGTTTCGTATTCCAGAACTGATGGAAAAGCAAAGGAGAAGCTTCAGGCTCCTCCTTTCAGCTTGTCGAGAAAGTCTGTTTTCTGGTGCTTGCGCACCGGGGAGGGGGCTATATTGCAGGGGCTTCTGCGAACGCCCCGTCCCCTCTGTCCTGCGAACAGCTCCCCACCCCGTGGGGAATCACCCCGCACCCCGTTCGGGCTGCTGACCCGAACCCTGCAATTTGACATACTGACCACCCGTTCTGCGGGTGGTTTTCTCATTTGGATCTCGCTGGAGATCCTGAGGAGGATAACACTTTTGGTTAGATTTGCAATAATTTGTGATTTTTCTATCATTGCAATTGCATTTATTTTGTGCTATATTAAAATTAGTTCATAATTTATAAACAAAGAGTGTTGAACTATCAAAATGGAGGGCGAATTATGAAGAAACAGATTTCAGCGGGACTTGTTTCCGCAGCGATGCTGGCAACGGCATTCGCAGTTTTTCCCACAGGAACGGCGCTGACTGCAAGTGCGGCAGTCTCCTACCCGGTGCAGTATTTCCGGCTTGGTATGGCGGATACCGATGCCAATGTCAATGCATCCGGCGCTTCCCTGGCACCCGGCGACCAGAACGGCACCAATGCAGAAAAATGGTCGCTGAACTGGATTTCGGACGGCGTGTTTGAGATCGTCTCCGCCGATTCCGGTCTGATCCTGACCGTAAACGGCTCCGGCGTGAGCCTTGCCAAGGACACAGATGCAGCAGGTCAGCGCTGGAAGATCGAAGGCGTCAAGAAGGACTTTGACGGCTACTACCTGTACTACAAGATTACCAGCAATGCCGACTCCTCCAAGGCACTGACCTTCACGGAGGGCGTAGGTTTTTCACTTGCTGCCTATTCGGGCGGCACCTATCAGCAGTACAAGCTGAACCTTGACGGCTGCGAGGGCTGGGCTGCCAATGCCAAGACCTCCTCCGGCGAAAAAGCGTGTACCATCGGCGGACTGCTCGGCGAGGTGGTATATGTTTCCACGGCGGACGATCTGGAAAAGCAGCTCAATTCCGTAGGGGCACAGACCATCGTCATCACCGGTGACATTGATATGCAGACCAAGGGCAACACCCGTATCCGTGACAACAAGACCATTGTCGGATGCTATGGGAACCATACCATCTATGACTCACAGTTCCGGACGAATGACGCATGGGGTGCAGCGGATGATTCACCGTCGGATAATATTGTCTTTCGCAATCTGAAGATGGTTGCCAAGAATGTTCCGAACCGCATCCTTATCAATGTCTGGTCTTCCCGCCAGATCTGGATCGACCACATCTTCTTCGACAACCAGCTCTCCTACGACCGCACCGGCAATGGCCAGGACGAGGTCGGCAAGTTCATCTGGATCAATACGCCCTATGACAACTACCGTGACGCCAAGGACAGGCTGCGCAGCCCGGACTATGTGACCATTTCCTACTGCCACCTGAAGAAGCGCTACTGGACAGTCGCTTATGGTACGCAGAACGATGAGATCACCCGTGACCGCACGACCCTGCTGTACAACTGGTGGGATGAGAATGTCCGCCGCTGCCCGCAGCTCGGCAACGGCTCGGCGCACATTTATAATAACTACTACTCCGCCTTCGGTAAGAGCGGCAACGGCGGCGGCACCTCCGGTATCATCGGTGGTGACGGCTCGGATATGGTCTCCGAGAATAACTACTTCAACGGCTACACTCTCCAGCAGGCGCTCATGATGGGCGGCGGTTCTGACCCTTGCCGGGATTCCGGTTCGTATCTGAGTGAAGCTTTGAACGGCACCCCCTCGAAGGTCAGCTTCTCGCCCAAGACAGCTTCCACCTGGTACCCTAACAAGTCCAATTACGGCTACTCTCTGCTCGATGCCTATAATACCAAGAATACCGATACCAAGGCATTCTGCACCAAGTATGCCGGCGACCAGACCAGTGCCGGAAACATGCAGTACATCACCAATGCTGCGTTTGCCTCCTGGTTGACGGCGAAGTATGACAGTCCGTTCCTGCGCCATGTGGATTTCGCAGCGGTCACAGCGGCAAGCTTTCCAAGTGGTTGGACATATCGTCTGAAAAACGTCAATTCCGGTCTGTATATGCAGGTCGAGGGCGCCAAGGCAGAAAACGGCACCAATGTTCAGCAGTGGGGTACTGCGGACGGTACTGTGCATGATATCTGGAAGCTGATAGATGAGGGTGACGGCTATTATTCAATCATTTCAGCAGTCGGTGACGGCGGCACCTATGCGCTCGACATCGCCGGTAAAAAGACTGCCAATGGCACGAATGCAGACATATACCAGTACAACGGCGGCGACAATCAGAAATTCATGCTCACCAAGAATGCAGACGGCTCTTATAAGCTGCGCACCAAGATCACCAATGGCAAGTCCGCAGTTGAGATCGCCAACGCCGGCACTGGCTCCGGTGACAACGTCCAGCAGTGGGAGATCAACGGCGCCAATTGCCAGGACTGGATCCTGGAAGCGGTTGCCAACCCCGGCTGCAAGATGGATACCAACGTCTCCTATGAGTTTGAGAATGTGAACTCCGGCATGGTCATGGACATAGAAGCCGGGAAAATGGAAGGCGGCACCAATGTGCAGCAGTGGACAACCGGACATTTCAACTCCCAGAAATGGGTGCTGGAAGCATTCAGCGGCGGCGGCAATTACTACTATATCCGCAGCTTTGCCGATCAGGGCTATGTCCTGCGTGCTGCCAGCGGTTCCAACGGCGGCAATCTCGAAATTGCACCCTATTCCACCAAGGATTCTGCGATGCTGTTCAAGTTCTCCAAGCAGCCGGATGGCAGCTACACGATCCTGACACGGGCATCCAAGGACGGCTGCCTCGTGGAGATTCCGAATGCCGGTACCGGCTCCGGCAACAACGTTGCCCAGTGGGAGCCGACTGGTCATGCGTGCCAGAGATGGAAGGCTGTGACAGAGCCGCTTCCGGAGCCGACCGAACCCCCGACCGAAGTTCCGACGATGTCTGAAGACGCAACAGAACCCGCTTCGCTGCGTGGTGATGTGGATGCCAACGGTACTTTGGAGGTGCTCGATCTGGTGAAGCTCACCCGCTTCCTTCATGCGCTCGATCACCTTGATGCACAGCAGTCTGAGCTCGCTGACCTGGACACAGACGGATGTATTGACGTCTTTGACCTCGGACTGCTCAAACGGCTGCTTGCAGACGAATGATCTTCTTCATAGCTTCCCTACCGGAGCGGTAACTGCCCTGTACCCGCAGGTTTATTGTCACTGCGTTGCTCACTTTGGTTAAGTTGGGGCACTCCTCTGTGCGCTGACACCATAAAACAGACTTA
>JAFXOO010000509.1 GCA_017528675.1 Oscillospiraceae bacterium
ATAGTACTTGCCCTTGTACTTGAACATACAGTTGCCCTCACGGCCGGAGCCTTTTGCGACCTCCTTTGCCGGCTCTGCCGCAAGGTAATCGCTCTCACGGAGCTTTGCCACATACTGATGCCCTCTGCCGCCCTTATTTGAGCAGATGAGGTACGCCTGCCCGTCATCATCGACAAAGATCGTCTGATCGCCGGTGCCTTGTTTCTGGACGTTCTGGATCTGATCCTGTATGTTTTTGACCTCGAAATTTCCGGTCGGCGTGGAAGCTGACGCAAACAGCACACTTTCATTATACTGCATGACCAGCACATACTGTTTCGATTTCGGGCAGTAAGCAACACCCAGTCTGCCGGCCCAGTAGCAGAAGCCGAAGCCCTTGGAGTTTGGCGTGAGAACGTCGTTTTCAAACTTCCAGTTGACAAGATCCTGCGAGGAATAGCAGGTCACGGAAACGAAACCGGTGTCACTGTTTTTGCCGGAAGGGTTGGCAGCGTAGGTCTCAGCTCCTTTATAATGGACGCCATACCAGTAGTAAGTATCACCGAATTTGAAAATGCCGCCGCCCTGTGAATAGATATTGTTGCCGCTGGTATCCTTCCAGAAGCAGTCATTCACAATGAGATCGTCTGCGGCACTTGCCTGCATTGGTGATGCAGTAGGAATGGCGGCCAGCAGCATCGCAGTACCAAGCAGTGCAGCGCTGATCCGTCTGATAAATGCTTGTGATTTCATGATAAAATCCCCCTTTGCATTGTATGATTCATGAATTAGTTTTCTTCGCAAACTTGACTACTGATACCATTATAGAATAGATGCCCTCCGCTTTCAATGCCTTATTTCATCATTTCACTGACATTTTCTATCATTCTTTCCATTCACGAGATCAGCGTAAGAACTAATTATGAACAAGTTTTCAAAATGATCGGATATGTCAGTAGAATGATGGAATAGTTCATTGCACTCCTGCAAAAAAATCAGTATACTAAAAACAGAAGTAAACGTAATGTATAATCCATTTCACAATACAAACAAGGGGGAATTATGATGAAATCGAAAAAGCGCATTGCTGCATGGATCGCAGCACTCGGAATGTGCCTGTCGATGGCACCTGCCGTTCCGGCAAGCGCTGATTACGGCGTTGGCGGCACGGGAAATAACATTGTCGAATATCTCGACCGTGGCATTTACGCCGTAAAGTCCGGAAACGGAATGTTCGTAAGCTGGCGGTTCAATGCCAATGATCCGGATGATGCAGAATTCCGGCTGTATCGTGGGGATGACCTCATTTACACGAGTAAGTCCGGGGAAGCCACAAGCTTCTATGACGGCTCCGGCAGGGCGGATTCGCAGTACCGTGTGGATACGGTTTCCGGCGGTCAGGTCATTTCATCAGAGACCTGCAAGTTCAGCTCCGGTGCGAATTTCTTCGACATCAACCTGAACAGTCCCGGCAATCAGTATTCACCGAATGACTGCTGTGTCGGCGATGTGGACGGTGACGGGCAGTACGAAATCTTTCTGAAATGGGATCCGAACAACTCACAGGACAATTCCAAAACCGGCAGAACGGACAAGGTCTTCATCGACTGCTACACGTTAGAGGGCAAGCAGCTCTGGCGCATCGACATGGGTGTGAATATCCGTGCCGGACAGCATTACACGCAGATGTGCGTTGCCGATTTTGACTGTGACGGCAGGGCGGAGCTCATCACCAAGACTGCCGACGGCACCAAGGATGGCAAGGGCAAGGTCATCGGTGACGGCTCCAAGGACTACCGCAACGGTGACGGACGTGTGCTGGATGGTGCAGAATATATGACACTGTTTGACGGGCAGACGGGTGTAGCGCTCGATACCATCAATTTCCCGGTCCCCCGCGGCAATGTCAGCGCATGGGGCGACAAATACGGCAACCGCTCAGAGCGCTTTCTTGGTGCTGTGGCACATATCAACGGTGCCGACAAACCCGCTTGTGGTATCTTCTGTCGTGGCTACTACACTCAGGCCTATGTCTGGGCTGTCAGCTTCGACGGTACACGCTTGCATACTGAGTGGCTGCACTGCTCACCCAGCAAAACGCAATGGCTCGTCTATGCC
>JAFXOO010000510.1 GCA_017528675.1 Oscillospiraceae bacterium
AGATCCTGGAATAACGAGGTCCGGAACAACATCTCCTACGAAGATGGCGACAGCATGTACGCACCGAATGAGACAGTCGGACTTCTGGTCAAGGAAACCTCCGTCAACGGCTTCCATGCATGGCACGGCATCGACCTGAAGGGCGGCGGTTCTCTGGAGATCCGGAACAATCTCTGGTACTCCGCAAGAAAGCCCGAGTATGTTCGCTATATGGATCCCTCTCAGCCCGCCATCACAGTGGATGCATTCAATGCGCAGACTGGCTCCGACAAGAACCTGGCAAAGGATCCGCTGTTTACCAATGCGGCTGCCGGTGATTTCACTCTGAAAGAAGGAAGTCCTGCAATCGGAAGCGGAGACGGCGGCGTGAACAGAGGCGCCTACGCGGTCTATCCCAAAACGGAGGTCGGCTATAACAAAAACCTCGGACTCACTGAGGATGTGAACGTCAGCTTTGCCACGCTCAATTCTTCCGCTAAACCTGGCGATGTCGTTGAACTGGAGCTGAAGCTCAGCAAGCCGGCTGCCGGCACGATGAAGTTTGAGTTGGCACCGGTTGCGGGCGATGCACGGCCGGACAAGGATTTCAGCTTTGTGGATGATCCGGATGTGACATTCCAGGCGGGTGAGACCAGCAAGACCGTGCGTGTGAAGATCCTGGAGGGCTATGACCTTGACCAGCTTCTGGTATTCCGCCTCAAGCCTTCCGGATCCACAAAGCTCGAAGCAGTCGGCGCAAGAGATATGCATCTTGTGCGGATCCAGCGTGCGGAAAAACGCGTGCTTGTCATCAACAATGTGGGCGATCAGATGGGAACGGCCATCGTGGAATATCACAAGCCCGGCGAGCTCGTCACGATCGATGCAAAGACCAGACCCGGCTATACATTTGATGGCTGGCAGGTCGGCATTGATGCAATGGAGGTCACGCCTGTCAGCGCAGATGGTACCCGCACCACCTTCATCATGCCGGAATATAACCAGCGTATTCAGGCGAAATGGAAGCTCAACGGCGGTCGTGTCAATGTTGCCGGCCTCAGCCTGAGCCAGGAATCGCTTGCACTGAATGCCGGAGATACCGTTCCGGTCACAGCGACCGTATTTCCGGAGAATGCCACGGACAAGGTCGTACTCTGGACGTCCTCCAATCCGCTGGTCGCCTCTGTTGACAGCAAGGGCGTTGTAACGGCTCTCAGTGAAGGCACGACAGAGATCCTCGCAAGAACGCTTGAACCAAGCGATAAGCAGTTCACGGCAAAATGCAGGGTGACAGTCACAGGAACGCTTGCACCTACAGGCGATGTGATCGAGGCGGAATCCTTTGACAAACAATCCGGCATCGACACAGAGGAGTGCAGCGAGGGCGGAAGTGATGTGGCCTATATTGAGAACGGGGATTCGATCAGATTCCTCGGCGTGAATTTCGGCAGAGGCGCAGAATCCATCAACTTCCGGATCGGCTCTGCCGGCGCTCCCGGTACCATTGAAGTACATCTCGGATCCCCCGACGGAGCACTCATCGGCTCGATGGACGTCCGGGACACCGGCGGCTGGCAGACCTGGACAACACAGAAATGCAAGATTGATAAGACGATCGGCGTGCAGGATGTCTATTTCGTCTTCAAGGGCGGGGAGGGATTTCTGTTCAATCTGAATTGGTTCAGCATCAATTATCCGTATGAAAATGACGATCTGATGGGCGACTGCAACATTGACGGCGAGGTGACTGTAGCCGACCTCGTCATGCTCCAGAAATGGGTGCTGGGAGTAAGCCATCAGCTCAACTGCTGGCGGCATGCGGATCTCAACAAGGACAATGTGATCGACATCTTCGATCTGGCGCTTCTGAAGCAGATGCTTCTGAAACGATAAGCAGCTAACACATACAGCCCCTCCCGCATCAGGGAGGGGCTGTATTTCGTGATATCGGCCATATGCTGATCCACGCTGAACTCGCTCACATCTTCAGAAGGCCATTAGGCTCTGCAAATCGTCCAAACCCGTGATAAAACAACATTACCGGAGTGACAATCAACTGCTCCAATTACCTACAGTATCCATAGAAAGATGGCGGGACAAACTGAGAGCCTCCCGCAAAGGGAGGCTCAGATGTTTCAGAGATGATCCATATGATCACAGCGGTGAACCCTGCATCCGGAATCCCGGTCATTCGGTCAAAGAGCTGCTATGAAACAGCTTTTTGATGCCGTCCAGGAGCAGCAGATACAGATACCCCACTATCAGCAGCGCCACAAGCAGGCCGAGGATCCACCAGCCGCAGCCCATGAACGGCAGCATATCTGTAAAGCCAAATGCCCCAGCAGGACTCCCCCAGTTCAGGAAGAAGTACGGATAATTCACGCCCGGCGCAAACTCCCAGCCGCTGACATAGCCAATTCCGGCATAGACCGCATACAGAACAGGTGGAACAATCACCCAGAAGGTATTCCGCTTACGAATGTTGCCGCTTACACCTGCGACAAAGAAATCCGTTACGGCACTGATCGGCACAACCACATGCGTCAGGATATTCTGGAGATTCCAGGCGTTGCCGCCGAGCGTCGGTGCAAGTACAAAGCAGAATACCACGCCGGTCAGGGTGATCGAAACAGCACCAACAAACTTGATCACCCACCAGACCGGGCTGATCTCGCGCCTGCGCAGCAACAACACCAGCCCGATTACACTGATTACTGCCACTGCAATGTTGGACTGAATCGTAAAATACATGAATACCCTGTGTCCGCCCATGAATGCATTCCGCCCTGCCCACGCACTCAGGATCGTGCCGATCACCGCCGACAGTGCGACAATGCATTTCAGAAGAACGGATGTGGTTTTCTGTCCTGTTGTCATACTATCACTTCTTTCCGAGAAGTTCCCGCTTCATCAGCGCCAGATCAACTATATCCAGCGTTCCATTTTCATCAAGATCACCTGCATCAGCGTCGGCAAGCCTGGTATACGGCACGGCAAGCAGCCATTTCTGCATCAGGACAATATCGGCAGTATCGAATTTACCGTCTGCATTCACATCGCCCCGGATACGGACATCATCCGGCTCCTCGGTTCCGGAATACTGCACATCCGGCTCAGCAGTCTCCTTATCACTCAGATGCAGGTAATCAACAGCCCCCTTGAAGCCTTTTCCAAGGAGCGCCGTATCATCAGCGGAAGCACTCAGCACAGCAAGCGGCGTGAGGGTGACTTCCTTTCCGGCCGCTTCCCTGCCGTCAATCAGCAGGGATGCCTTGCCATCGAGGATCCGGATCGTGACCTTGCTCCATGTCCCCTTCGGAAGCGCTGCCGCAGCAGTGAGCTTTTCGGTCGTGGTGCCGTCCGTGAGGACAAGCTCTGCCACGCCGTCCGCACTCGAGGGCGTGAAGCGGAGGTACGCCGTATCATCGCCGATGTGCAGGAGCGCCTGCTCTCCTGCTCCGCCCTTCCAGAGAGTCGCAAGGCTGATCTGCAGGTCACGGGTACGGAACAGCGACTCATCGAGGATCACACAGTCGTCCTGTCCATCGAAATTCAGCACGCCCTTGGCGGAAGTGCGCTCTGCTGCCCATCCCGTTCCGGATTGCAGTGCATTCGTCGCTGAATAGGCATCCTTTGCCCAATAGCTGCTCTCTGCAGCAAAGTCATATGCAGCCGTATAGCCATCAGGCAGGCTGTACCAGCCGGTATCATCCAGCCAGCCGAAGCCGATACCATCGCCCTTGATCTGGTCGTTTGCATAATCGCCGTCCGTGATGAGCTGCCCGCCGTAGGAAGCACTGCCGTAAAGGTAGGACATGCCCTGAATGACCGCATTGTCCGTTACTTTCACTGCCTCGCTGACAAATGCATTCTGTGACACCTTTGCATTGCCGGAGATCGTGCATCCGGTGATGATGGTTGCTCCGTCCGTGATCACGGCATTTCCACTGATCTCTGCATTTGCATTCTTCCAGCCGCCGTCCATCCAGACCCAGCCGCCGCCGTGAACGACTGCATGACCGCTGATAACAGCATTGTCCTTGACTACGGCGCTGCCCGCTATGATCGCATGATCCTCAATCCGGGCGCTGCCACTGACAGTTGCGGTGCCAAGAACCATCGCATCCGGGCCGACATAGACGGAATCAGCGACCTTTGCCGTATCAGCAACCCAGCCGCCGCCGTTCAGATGCGCATGTCCCCTGCCTTTGGTATAGCCGCCGGACTGCTGCACCTGTGCACCGGAAAGCCGTATCTCATACGGATAGCGTCTGCGCTCTGTGCCATCCTTACAGGAGGAATCCCGCTCCTTGTGAAAGGCGTTGACCGCATTCGGGACAGCCGGCATGGCAGACACGGTCAGATAGGCGGAAGCTGCGCCGC
>JAFXOO010000054.1 GCA_017528675.1 Oscillospiraceae bacterium
GGCATCATACCAGGTATGAATTTTTGAAGAAATGTTTGCCGGGAAGAAAAATAATGTTCTAGTTTAAGTGGATAAAAAGCCAAGTAGCAGCAATGAAACAGATCATCTCTCATCTATAGGTGTAATATTAGGATCCGTCATAAAATGGTCTTTATATGTGATTGATTTGTCATTCCTGTTATGCTATACTGAAATTACATTCAACGAAGCCGCTTATATTTATTCAAAATTTCAGAACAGGAGGGTACTTATGAAGCGAACAAAAGCGAATCATTTGTATGCAATTCTGGTCGTACTGGTGATGCTGTTCGGGATCCTCGGCATGGTGTTCCCACAGGCGATGACGGCGAATGCTGCCAGCGTGGATTACCCCGCGCAGCTTCTCCGTATCAGCACCTACGACAACAGCCGGAATCTGAATATTTCCGGCTACACCGACAAATCTGCGCTCAACACATGGACGACCAACGGCGTGCAGAACGAGAACTGGCGGTTTGATTACGTCGGTGAAAGCAGCTACGGCAAGTATTACAAGATCACCAACATGGGCACCGGCAAGCTCATTACACCGCTTGGCTACGAAACAGCTTCCGGCACGTCCTGCGTCATCTTCGGCTCGGAAAGTGCGCAGGCACAGCACTGGTACGTCACGCCCGTCGGCAATGATGCCAACGGCACGGCACTGTATTACAAGATCACGAATTACTGCGACCCAAATATGGCACTGACATGGGATTCCTCTGCGAACACGATCTCACTCTCAGCTTATACCGGGGCAAACGCTCAGAAGTGGCTGCTCAATACTGCCGGCTTGCAGGGATTTGCCGGATGCAGCAAGGACTTCTCCGGCAAGCTGAAAGCCTCCAATATCGGCGGTGTACTGGGCAAGACAGTCGAAGTCACCACCTTTGACGAGCTGAAGGCAGCCTGCACCAGCACCGAGCCGCTGACTATCATAATCACTAAGGATATTTCAGGAAAAACAGGTTCATCAAACTATGAGATCTCTGTTGGTTATGACGGCGGTCAGCGCTACTATTGCAAGGACAACTACATCTATCTCCAGCCGAACAAGACCATCATCGGCAGCTATTCAGCGCATAAGCTCTACAATGTCTATTTCCGCACCTATAATGAGACCTACGGTCCCGGACATGACATCATCATCCGCAACATTGACTGCACCCACGACACGGAGCTGAACACCGACAACATCTGGGAATTTGCCTACGGCTGGAATTTCTGGATCGACCACTGCGATCTGGAGGGACACGCACAGATCGAGACCTCCTCGCTGGGTTCAGACGACTGGGATAAATTCCTGAATTTCAAGGGTACGACCGACTATGCGACCATTTCCGACTGCACCTTCGGACATCACGAATACGGCGTTCTCATGGGCTATCCGACCGATACGCAGGAGACCTACGACACCTATAACGGCAGACCCTGCATCACCCTCTGCGATAACTATTACAACAACACCATCACCCGTGCGCCCGGTCTGATGCGCTATGGCTACTTCCACAGCTTCAATAATTACGTCGTGAATTTCGACATGGGCTACACGATCTATTCCGCTTGTAAGCTGTATTCCGAGAGCAACTATTTTGAAGCTGGAACAGGCAAAGGCTCCGTGGTCAATGACCGTCCCGGCAATGATATTTCGGCAACCTATCCGGGTGTTTATACCGATTCCGGCTCAATTCTGACAGGCTCCAATTACAGTCTGACCGCAAGCTATGCAAAAGCCTGCAC
>JAFXOO010000511.1 GCA_017528675.1 Oscillospiraceae bacterium
CATAAACCGGTGTTACCCGATACCAGACATGTACATCGTTCATGTACACATTGTTCTGCTCATGGATATAATCTGCCACCATGTTCTCAAAGGGGAGCATGCCGTCAATATTAAGGTATCTTGTTCCTGTAATCAGATTGCATTCATTTGCATTTTCACCTGCAAGCTGGAATCCAATCAGATGACAGCGGTTATACACATATTTGCCGTTGACAAAATCATACTTGTTATTGTTGGATTTACCGTCATACATCCAGCCGGAAGGGCGGACACTACCTATTTCGCCTCTTTCCTCCGTCGGCATCAGTTCCTTACAGATGCTCGCATAGGTCACGCCGCATCTGCCGAGTTCGTCCAGCGGCGAGTAATACTCAAATACGGTATCGCCGCAGATCTCTTTCAGATCCGTGAAATCCGGCGTATTATCGTCAATGACGTACCACGGATCACCGGAATATGAAGGGACATCCTCCAGTCTGAAGATATAGGGAGCCGGGATATCCGGGTGAAGCAGAAAACGCTTCAGAAGCGCCAGATCAAAGATATCAACAGTCTCATCCTGATTCAGGTCTGCGGCTGAATTGTCAATCGTTACGGATGTATCGCAGTGCAGCCATTTCTGTAGAGAAATAATGTCTGTAACATCGAAGGCACCGTCTGAATTGACATCACAGCCTGATGCTGCGTGTACAGATAAAGCGCCTGGATAAGAGCCAGGAGCACCAAACACGAATACAGCGGCACTGATGGCTACAGTCAGGAAATTATGCATGAACGGTTTCATTTGACGCTTCATTTTTCTACCTCTTTCCATCCCTTTGCAATCGGCGGAGCACGGCATCCGCATCTGCTTAATTATATCAGATCCGGATACCTGTGTCAATATGCTTGCTGCTTTTACTTTGCTGTACCGAGGTTCTGGAGATCAGAGATGCTTATATACTTCCTTCACAATTGTCTTGTGGGAGCTTCCTGTCATCTCCTGCTTTTCAATGAGCCGGTAGTGCTGAAGCCCGATTGAAAGGAAGGTATCAGCAGGGTAGGTCTTGTCCCAGCGGTAAAGAATCAGTGTATCGTAGAGGGTGTCCAGCCCCTGACAGTCATCCATTTCTGCGAACCGGGCTTGCTTGGGCTCTGTTGCGGCTGGATTTGTTTCAGACCCGATGCGTCTGAGATAACCGGACATTGCCTCCATCGTGGAAGATGCCATTTCTATCCCGCAGAAATGGTCGGCGGCATAGTTGCAGATGTCTGCATAAACAGCAGAATCGCTTGTCTGCCTGCGTCCGTTGAACGAAAGACCGTTTTTCTGGTCAACACATGTGATTAAAACCATACTCTATCCCTTCATTATGATTGTGCCGTCTTACAAGAAAGCACTAAGTAAGTTGCCGATGCAGTGCTTCGGCGTATGGAAAGGACTGCTTGCGTGGGGAGCTGTTGCTGATTATCAAAGCAATGTCTGTGATTCTTTGAAAAACACCGGATTCATTGAACTCCAATTCGGAAATCGGCTTTTTATACAATAAATGAATTTCATTACATTCCCACCTTCCGGTTCGATAGGATGGAAAGCCACATTCACTTGTTTGGATGCTCTATTAGTAATTATACACTTATTGCAATGGATTGTCAATGCTTTACAGGGAAGTGAGACGTTTATAAAAATAAGGCCGCTCCGAACAACCCGAAGCGGCATCGACTCCGATGCGAGGGCGTATGCACAGCAGCACGGCATCCCGATCAAGGAGTTCCTGCCGGACTACAAGCGCTACGGCAGAGGCGCTCCGCTGAAGCGAAATCTCCTCATCATCGAGTACGCCGATGTGGTGCTTGCCTTCTGG
>JAFXOO010000512.1 GCA_017528675.1 Oscillospiraceae bacterium
AGTCAGATTTTTCGTCAGATTGTATAGAAATGACGCCGCTGGGCTGGCGCCCAGCAAGGAATTTCTGTGCAAGATGACGGAAAAGATGCAAGCAGATGTGCCGCCAAGCCGTCAGGCGGGCTTTGTGCGGTGTTGCCTTAAAATAAGGCTTGCAATTTTGCATCACCCGTGTTATACTAATACTAAGGTGCTTTCTGCACAATCTGAACAATCTGGAGGAATCAACTATGGCAAAACGCATTGACGGTAAGGCAGTCTCTGCACAGGTCAGGGAGCAGGTTCGCCTCGAAACAGCAGCGCTCATGGAAAAGCACGGCATCCAGCCCGGTCTGGCTGTGGTAATCGTCGGCAACGATCCGGCATCCCGTGTCTATGTCAACAACAAGAAGAAGGCATGTGAAGCGGTCGGCTTCCGTTCCTTCGAGTATGCGCTCCCGGAAGAAACCACCCAGGAGGAACTGCTTGCGCTCGTGGAGAAGCTGAACGCCGATCCGGAGGTCAACGGCATTCTCGTGCAGCTTCCTGTCCCGGAGCAGATCGACGACAAGGCCATCATCAACGCCATCTCCCCTGCAAAGGATGTGGATGCATTCCATCCGGAGAATGTCGGCCGCATCATGATCGGTGACTACAGCTTCCTGCCCTGCACCCCGGCAGGTGCCATGGAGCTGATCGACTCGACCGGCGTTGAGGTTTCCGGCAAGAACTGTGTCGTCATCGGCCGCAGCAACATCGTCGGCAAGCCGATGGCAATGCTGCTGCTGCACCGCAACGGCACCGTGACCATCTGCCACAGCCGCACCAGAGATCTCGCTGCCGTCACAAGAGAGGCAGACATCCTCGTAGCAGCCGTCGGCAAGCCGAATTTCGTCACCGCCGACATGGTCAAGGAGGGTGCCGTGGTCATTGATGTGGGCATCAACCGCCTTGACAACGGCAAGCTCTGCGGCGATGTGGATTTCGAGGCTGTCGAGCCGAAGGCAGGCTGGATCACGCCTGTCCCCGGCGGTGTCGGCCCGATGACCATTGCCATGCTGATGCGCAACACCCTCACAGCAGCCAAAGCACAGCACGGCATCCAGGACTGATCCATTCACACCCCCTCCCCTGCCGGGAGGGGGTCAGTCTGTCCCAAAGGCGCTTCTGCGGAGACATCTCCTGCGAATGATCGCCGCCGCTGCATAGGAAAGACCGCTTCTGATGCGGAAAATGGGAGAAAAACAGGCTGTATCGGAAATCCTATAAAAAAATGTAAAAAAACACTTGCATTTGCTCCGGAAGTATAGTATAATAAATATGTATGCTGAAAATTCAACGAATGGAGAGTGAGTCTATGAATCTAAGCTTGATGGCAAATCATCTCCTGATGCTTGCCGGCGGATCCATTGACGGCGGACGCAGACCGACCACAGAAGAATATCTGGGCGTAACCTTTGCCGGTCTCGGCATTGTCATTGCGGCTCTGGCACTTCTGGTACTTATCATCTTCTGCTTCGGAAAAATCTTTGATGCACTTGACGGCGCTGCACAGCGCAAGCAGGCCAGGGCGGCTGCGGACAAGGCACCCAAGACATCCGGCAAGACCGCCCCTGCCAGGACGGCACCAGCACCAGCCCCGGCACCTGCACCCGTGGCTGCGGCTACAGAGGACGATGACGAAGTGATCGCCGTGATTTCGGCGGTTGTGGCCATGATGAGCGAAGCAGACGGAACAACCTACCGTGTGAAGTCTGTAAAGCCCGTGCAGACCGGCTTTGGCGGCAGAAGCGCCTGGGCAATGGACGGCCGCCGCAGCAATGTTTCGCCGTTCTGAGCGCCAAGAAAGGAGTTATAACCCATGCTACAAGTCTTATTGGATATACTTTCAGGTCTCTGGGAAACCAGCGGTCTGTGCGGCCTGATGGATGATCCCTGGAAGCTGGCGATGATCTTCGTCTCCTTTCTGATGATGTATCTGGCCATTGTCAAGGAATTTGAGCCGCTGCTGCTCCTGCCGATCGCATTCGGCATGTTCCTGTCCAACCTGCCGACCGTCCTCACGGAGGACATGATCTTCCATGCTGAGTTCTGGAACGAGCCGCAAAGTGCCGAATGGTTCTGGAAGGTGCTGCATGACGGCGGATTGCTGGATAAGCTGTATCTCGGCGTCAAGCTTCAGATCTATCCCTGT
This sequence comes from Oscillospiraceae bacterium, assembly GCA_017528675.1. GTDB lineage: Bacteria > Bacillota > Clostridia > Oscillospirales > Ruminococcaceae > UBA3855. Next base: position 2,171 of record JAFXOO010000512.1, read on the forward strand.
CTGATCTTCCTTGGCATCGGTACGATGACTGATTTCGGCCCGCTGATCGCCAACCCCAAGAGCTTCCTGCTCGGCGCAGCAGCACAGGGCGGTATTTTCTTCACCTTCCTGGCAGCATCCCTGATGGGCATGACCGCTGCGGAATGCGGCTCCATCGCCATCATCGGCGGTGCAGACGGCCCTACCTCGATCTATGTATCGTCGAAACTGCTCGAAAATGCAAATTCCAACCTCAGCACCGGTACAATTGCGCTTGCAGCCTACACCTACATGGCGCTCGTGCCCGTCATCCAGCCCCCGATCATGCGGCTGCTGACGACCAAGAAGGAGCGTGCGATCAAGATGCCGCAGCTCCGCACCCCGTCCAAGACCGAGAAGATCATCTTCCCGGTAGCCGTGACTCTCGTTGTTGCCCTGCTCGTACCGTCCGCAGCAGCCCTCGTCGGCATGCTGATGTTCGGCAACATCCTCAAGGAGAGCGGCGTCTGCGACCGTCTGGTCGATACCGCGCAGAATGCGCTGATGAACATTGTCACGATCTTCCTTGGCATTTCCGTTGGTGCAACCTGTACCTCCGCAAACGTAGTCAACATCGACTTCCTCAAGGTGCTCGCACTCGGTGTCATCGCCTTCTCGCTGGGTACAGCCTGCGGTCTGTTCCTGGCCAAGATCATGAACTGGATCAGCGGCGGCAAGGTCAACCCGCTCATCGGTTCCGCCGGTGTATCCGCCGTACCGATGGCTGCCCGTATCTCTCAGAAGGAAGGCGCCAAGGTCGATCCGACCAACTTCCTGCTGATGCATGCAATGGGCCCGAACGTAGCAGGTGTTATCGGTTCCGCCGTAGCAGCCGGTGTCCTGCTGAGCGTTATCAAGTATTGAGAACGCACCGGTTCAATTACCGATCTGCAAACAAACAGCCCCCTCCGGATCCGGAGGGGGCTGTTTTTCGCAGGGGGCATCTCCTGCTGCCTGCGGCACAGAACAGATGACAGAAAAGCGGTACTGCAACCATGCAATACCGCCTCTCATCCTTATTCCTCCGCAGCCTTTGCCTTCATCACAATTGCATTCAGCCGGTTCTGGGCATCCTCATCCCGGATGAGGCTAACCACAATATTGAGATAGTACGCAGCTTCCCGCCACTGCTCCGCAGCCTCTGCCTGCTTGGCAAGCTCACGGGCAACGTGCAGCACCTCCTGACCCGGCCCGTGATAGATCTCATACTTGGCAAACGCCGCATTGATCATCTCCTTGGTC
>JAFXOO010000055.1 GCA_017528675.1 Oscillospiraceae bacterium
AATGAAGCCGTTTTTCACTCCAAGGTCGATGACTGCGTCAATGTTCTCAAGCGGTGTATCCGCAACGATGCCGCCCTGAGAGAGGTAGCGGCCGGAGGCGTTGGCACTGAGACCTTTTTCACGCAGGATGTCGATCTGATCGGCAGAATAGATATAGTAGAACTCGCTGCCCTGATAGAAGGCCTCCATTGCAATGGAAGACTCATTGATGAAGCGGTTGCCGTCCCGATTGACAGCCATACCCTCGGCTGTGCACACAAGGCCGTAAGGAATGTCATTATCGGCAAAGGAGAATGCCGTGGTGATCTGTACGGGAGCCACAAAGTGAGACATCGGATAGATGCCAATGCTGTAAGTGGCTGCGCCATTGGCGATTGCGGAGGCAAGCATCTTGCCATCGTTGGTGTACATGCCATAAAGCTTGTAGGCTTCTCCAGTGAACTTTTTCTGCAGTTCCTCGCTGCCAGCGTAGCCGCCGGTGCAGCTGATGACCGCCTTGGCATGGATTGTTACATCCGTACCGTCAGCCTTCACAGCTTTGACACCGACACAGCGGCCATCCTCAAACAGCAGATCGGTTGCCTCAGTCTCAAGGAGATACTTTCCGCCCATCTCCTCATACTTGGCATAGGCAGAGGCAAAGTAACCCTCTGTGAGGGCTTTGTTTCCAACATAGGAGGAGAAGATAGCCCACTTTCCGCCAACAAAGCCGACCGGAGGACCAAAGTCAAAGCCATAGCTCTCCAGCCAGTCACAGGTTTCACCCGACTCATAGATCACCTTGGAAATCATCTCGGGTTTTGCACCCTGAACACCGTCAATGGTGGTGTAGTCAAGCCAGGTCTCATAGAGTGCATCGGCGTCAACGAACTTTTCACCTGCGGCTTTATCGTGTTTACCCTGAACGGGATCGTTCCATTCCGGGATCTCAGCAGCTACTTTGCTGGGAGGATTGACATTGGCCGGGCCGGAAGTCGTTGCACCGGTACCGCCCCACTTGGCGGCCTTATCGATCGCAAGGACAGAGACACCGGACTCTGCAGCAGCCAGAGCAGCCGTAGTTCCGGAAGAACCCATGCCGATCACAAGAACATCCGTCTCATAGGTTTCGCTCGCATTGACTTTCTCAATCGGGGTGTACAGGCCGGAGACATCCTGTCCGCCTTCCGTGAGGGCGTTGACAATACCCTGGCGGATTCCGTTGGAGGATGCCGTGGCACCGGTAAGCGCATCTACTGCCAGGCTCTGAGAATCAATTACACGCGGAATGAATTTGTTGATGACAGTATCAATGAAGCCGTTGGTTTCACCGTTCTCCCCCACTTCGACAGAGGCAATGGCTCCATCCTTCACTTCTACAGTGACAGGGACACGGACGGTCAGGTTAAAACCAAAGCCTTCACCGGTGTAGGTTCCGTCTGCAAGCTGGGCGGTCTCTTCCGCAGCAACGCCCTGCGCCTGCGCAAAGATTGCATCGACAGCGGTCTTCACCGCAGTGGAAGTAAAGGTCGCACCGGAAACAGCATCGACCTCATCCGCTGAGGTGATCCCAACCAGGGAGCTGTTGAATTGTTCGATTGCCGCTCCGCCGATTGACGGAGTCTCACCCGAACCTTCAACGACAACGTCGGTGACTTTCTCTGCATCAAATGTCATGGTGACTTTCACTGTACCGCCAAAACCCTGAGCAGACGCTTCATAAGTGCCAGGATTCAGCGGGTCGGCTGCATAGCTGCAGACTGTCAGTGAGAGCAGAAGACAGGTGCAGAGCACAAGAGACAGGATCTTGCGCATAGATATTCCTCCTTTTTACTTGTTATTATTTACTAATTGCGATCCTGCTTCGCAATTATTTACGGTGAATCTGTACAATTAAGCATGATAGCATACGCTTTTTTTACTGTCAACATCACCTGTGCCATCCAAGCTTACAATACTTGCTGAGAGTTTGAGGGCGATTCTTGCAGGCAAGTTGCCTCCTGTGATATACAATTAAAGACGGTGTCGGAACTGATCATTCCGGCACCGCCTTTTATGTGAATACCCTTTTGTATTGCCTCTGTCCATTCCATCGTGCTATACTGAATGAAAAGAGACGCCACTTTGGGGGGATGAATTAAATGAGACTTGTCATTCACGACCTGACAGAGGATAACTGGGAGATAATCAAGCAGAATTATTCAAATGACCGAATTATATCGGATCATGGCACGATCCATCCCTGTATCGGCTGCTTCAGCTGTTGGAACAAAACACCCGGACAGTGTGTGATTCGGGACGGGTATGAGAACATGGGCGTCCTTATTCACGAAGCGAGTGAAGTGATCGTCATCAGTCGCTATACTTATGGGGGCTTTTCCGGATTTGTAAAGAATGTTTTTGACCGCAGTCTCGGATATGTCCTCCCGCAGTTCGAGGTGATTGCCGGAGAAACGCATCACAAAAAGCGGTATACGGAGGAAAAGCCTTTCACGTTCATTTTCTACGGTCATAATCTGAACACGGAGGAAAAAGAAAGCGCCCGCAGATATGTAAATGCGGTCTGTACCAATGTCCGGGCTTATGTAAAGGAAGTACAGTTCGTGGAGTATGACGGGCAGCCGGTTACGGAGGAACCAATCTCTGCCACACAACCCGCAAAGACTGTTTTTCTCAACGGCAGCATGCGTTCGGAAAACGGGAACTCTGCTAAGCTTGCCTTACAGCTCGGAAGAATGCTGAGGCAGGATTATCAGATTGTCGAACTAAAGAAGTATTCCGGTAAAATGGCGGAACTGCTGTCTCTCCTGGCCGGTGCAGAGTCCGTTGTTCTTTGTACCCCTCTGTACGTTGATGGGCTGCCGTCACAGGTGATCCGTTTCATGGAATGTGCAGAACACTGTTCCGGCCTGCTTTCGGGAAACATCTATGTGCTTGCAAATATGGGTCTATACGAGAGCAGGCAGCTCGTAAACCTGTTCAGTGCGGTAAAACAATGGTGTCATCAAACACATTGTTCGTACTGCGGCGGTCTGGGGGTAAGCGCCGGAGAACTTGTCGGCCCGCTCATGAGTTTTATTCCATTCGGCTTTGGAACAACCAAAGCAATTGCCAAAGGAATGGGTCAGCTAGCAGAAGCGATTCGTCAGGGCAAAGAATGCGAAGAGATTTATACGGAGCCGTATTGTTTCCCTCGTTCGCTGTACATCGCCATTGCCAACGCCGGCTGGAACCGGGCAGCAAAGAAGAACGGGATCAGACGGAGAGATCTTTTTCGACAACTCTGATTCCATAAGATGAAATTATCTACAACAAAGATGCGGCGGATCGGGTAACCTGTAAAAGGCTCTCCTGATCCGCCGTATCTGGTTTTTCATAGACCACTTTCTGTTTGATTATCAACCCTTGGGTGTGCTCTTTTTGGTTTAATAATAGCGGCTTCTGTCAGAGTCGCATTATTGTAAGCTGTAGGTTTTTATGGTAGAATCATTTTGTTGATTCAGAAAATGTATTGCGGGCACTGGAATGAAGTTGTTATTGAGGAGAGTAAATGAATTTATGTTTATGAGAAAAGCTGTCGTACTGATCATTTTATGCCTGACCACACTCTTATCAGCATGCGGCAAAGGAAAAACGACAGAACCATCCTCGCCAGTTGAGCCGAGAGGAACAGAGACGACATCGATGCCGGACATATTACAGCAGCATGAGCAGATGAATGTTATATCTTCTTCCGAGAGCACCCCTTCTGCACCTGTTGAATATGAAACGGCAGACGGATTTATGAGTTCGTTTCTCCTTGCGTCTGACCGGGAACTGATTGATACAACAAATGACTATGGTGTTTTCTATAGAGTAGTTTATGAAGCATCATTGGAAGATAATGAACTGAGAGCATGCGGATCAATGGATTACAGGAACTCTAAAGATCAGGATTCAATTACCATATCTTCAGACCTGACGCATGTTTTTATAGTGGATGATAATACTGTGTATCGGAAGGGTACTGAAGTAGGTGACCAAACCATTACAAAGGAAGAATTTGCGGAGCTTCTTGAAATCAGGAAGAATTCCGGCATGTTCTTTGAAGTAGAGATTAGTAATGGTGTGCTTAAGACAGCATATCTTGCCGCACAGTAATATCGATAATAGGATGAGTTTCTCAATTCCTCACAAAAAAACCTGTGAACCTGGCTTGGGAAGCCAATGGTCACAGGTTTTTTGTTAATAAATCTGGTATCAGTCGTCTACGCCTACCATTACATTGCTGGCCTTAATGACAGCATAAACTGTTCCGCCAATCTTAAGGCCAAGCTCGCGGATAGAGGCCATGGTAATAACAGAACTGATGATGTTTCCGCCACCAATATCAATTTTAACGATACCGTTTACTGCACCGTCCTGAATGTCAACAACAGTACCTTTGAACTGGTTTCTTGCACTTAATTTCATTGTTTGTTTCTCCTTCTTCCTTAATTGAAGTGGCGTCATTATA
>JAFXOO010000513.1 GCA_017528675.1 Oscillospiraceae bacterium
CAGCACCAGCGGCAATACGGCCCCAAGCAGATTCATCGCTTCTCCCCGCATTTCAGGACAAAGCGCCTTGCCGCATCCGGGTCTGCCCAGAAATACAGGTGCGGAAAGCCGGCGTACATGGTCGGCGTGGCAAAGCAGCAGGTATAGGTTCTGCCGTCACGCTTCACAGCAGTCAGGCTGCTGCCGGGGGTTGTGCTCTCCCAGTAGTGGAACTCGTGTGCACGCAGTTTGCCGTCCTTTGCAAAGAGCAGGTTCTCCTTCGGAGCGTGCAGGGTCACATAGCCGAAGCGCTGGAGCTTATCGGTTTTTCTGCCCTCGCCGCTGAATACCGTTGCCATCTGGTAATTCCTGCCCTCTGTATCCATCAGGAGCCGGTGCAGGTAGAGGAAGCCGCCGCATTCCGCAATCACGGGCATGCCCTCTTTGATCCGGCGGCGGATGGCTGCGAGCAGACCGTTGTTGGCTGCAAGGATGCCGGCATAGAGTTCGGGATACCCGCCGCCCAGCAGCAGGCCGTCTGCCTCCGGAAGGCTCCGGCTGGTAAGCGGTGAGAAATACGCCAGACGGCAGCCGAGTGCTTGCAGGAGATCGAGGTTTTCGGCATAGTAGAAATTGAAGGCTGCATCCTTTGCCACGGCAATCAGCGGCCGTGCGTCGCCCTCAAACAGCGGCCTGATCGTGAGGGGCGTGAACGGCGGGAGCGGGTCACAGGGAAGCTTCAGCAGGTCATTGAGCAGGATGTGCTTCTCTGCCAGTTCCCCCAGACGCTGCATTTTCTCACGCAGTCCGGGCAGCTCCTCTGCGGTGACAAGGCCGAGGTGGCGGCTGTCGAATGTCTCGCTGTGCACCGGCATACAGCCGAAATACTGCGTGCCGAGCTCCTTGCAGAGGTGCCGGGCGAGGGGCACGAGGGACAGCGGCAGACGGTTGAACAGGAAGCCTGCAATGCGGCTCGGCATTCTGTAGCGCAGAAAGCCCTGCATCACGGCACCGATGGAATCGCTCATGCCCTTGCAGTCGATGACGATGACGGCAGGTGTGGCGGTGATGCCGGCGATGGCCTTGGCGGAGCCGTCTCCGCCGTCGTAATAGCCCATGACGCCCTCCAGTACCGAAACAGCGGCATCCTTGCTGTAGCGGTCAAAGAGATACCGCAGCCGTTCGGGGCTGCAAAAAAAGCTGTCGAGGTTATGGGCGGGGGTGTCCAGCACGGTGGTGTGGAACATCGGGTCGATATAGTCAGGGCCGCACTTGAAGGACGCTGCCCGGATGCCACGGTGCTTCAGGGCAGCTAAAATGGCACAGGTCACAGTCGTTTTGCCGCATCCGCTGTGGGTGCCGGCTATGAGAAATCGCTGCATGTCGTGTCTCCTTTGGGATGTAGTGGTATCGGTTCACAGTTCAGTCGTTTGCATGGATGTGCCGGAAGTCTCTCCGGCCGGCTGCACGCTGATGAGAAAGACCGGATTTTCTGCTTGCAGCAGCGTATGCGAGCCGACATGCTTCGTGCGGGTGACGGCAATCTGCGTGACGGTGCAGGCTTTGCCGAGAGCGGCAAAGACGGTCTGTGCTGCGGCAAGTGTCTCAAGCGTGACGGCGGTCAGGACGATGTGTGCAGCGGGATTTGCCGCATAGACCGTTTCGGCAATCTGCCGGAGACTGCCGCCGGTGCCGCCGAGAAAGACCTTACCGGGCGGTGGGAGCGGGGTCTCCGGGAACGTGCCCTCGGTGACGGTGACGTTGTCACAGGAAAAGCGCCGGAGGTTTTCAAGCGTCAGGCGGACTGCCCCGGCGCTGCGGTCGATGGCATAGACATGGCCGTCCGGACAGCGCAGGGCAAGCTCCGTGGTGACCGAGCCGGTGCCGCAGCCGATGTCCCATACGATGTCGTCCGGGGCGATACACAGCGAAGAAACGGCAAGGCAGCGCACCTCCGATTTCGTCATCGGGACGGTGGTGCGGAGAAAGGCACTGTCGGGGATGCCGGACGGAAGATAGGGGCAGCAAGCGGGGTTCTCTACAAGGACAGTACAGAGCTTCTCCGGGGGGAGTGCGGTAAAATCTGCCGGATTCCCGTGCAGAATCTGCTCATCCGGACAGCCGAGGCGCATGCCGATGTGCACTGCCGTGTCCGGGAGACTGTAGTCCAGAAGGCGCCGGCAGAGCATGGCTGCTGAGATCCTGCCGCCGAGCAGAAAGCAGGTCAGCGGGTGGCTGCGGACATGGACAGCTATGCTGCCCTCGGTGCCGTGGAGCGTGACACAGTGCAGGCGTTCCCAGGAACGGCCGGTTCTGGCGCAGAGATACACCGGCGAGGCAATGCCGGGCAGTACCCGCACCTCCATGCCCGTAAGCAGCGGGAGGAGCTTTCTGGTGCCGCTGAAAAATCCGGTGTCGCCGGACATGAGTACGGCAGCGGTTTGCTCGCTGCCGCTGCGCAGACGTTCTGCGATGGAGGCGGGATCGTAGCTCCGGAAAAGCGCTTTGCCGCTCGTCTCATACGGTTCGAGCATCCGGCCTGCACCGATGAGCAGTTCGGCGGCGGCGATGGCTTCCTGCGCTTCACAGGTCAGTGTGGCAGTGCCGCCCATGCCGGTGGCGGCAATTGTGACGGTCATAGCTGGCTCCTTTCAAGTAGCATCTGCTCGATTTCCTGTAGGGTGCTGCCGGTCTCCGGCGCCCGCAGGAGCGTCAGCAGGGAGATGCCGCACTGCCTTGCAGCGGCGGCCTTTTCCGGGTAGCCGCCGGCGGTGCCGCTCTCCTTGGTGACGAGCAGTTCTGCGGCGGTCAGGCGGATGTGGGCGATGTTCTCTGCCTCGGTGAACGGGCCTTTTCCCCAGAGAATATGGGATGCCGGGTAGCCGAGGGCTTCACACTGTGTGCGGACGGATTCCGCCGGCAGCAGACGAAGATAGAGACGATCCCGGAAACCACGCACCTGCGTGAGATGCGGGAGGGATTTGCTGCCCAGTGTGCTCAGGACAATGCCCTCAGAGCTGTTGAGCCGGGCAATCAGCGAGGGCATATCCGGAACGGTCACGCCGGTAACCGGGACGCTCTCACGGAGCAGCCGGAGATACGGGATGCCGGCAGCGGCGGCGGCTGTGCGGATGCTGCGGGTCGCCTCCTGCGCATAGGGATGCGTCGCATCAATCACAAGCCGGCTGCCGAGGCGCTGCATCAAAGCCTGCATTTCGGGGGCGGTGAGCTTGCCGGTGTGGACGGTCACGCCCTGCGGCAGGAGTGCTGCGCCATAGCCGGTCGTGACACAGACGTCTGCCGGGATGCTGCGGGCGGCGCAGAATTCCGCAAGCGTTCTGCCCTCGGTCGTGCCGCCGAACAGGAGCAGGTCAGACATGATAGCCCCGTGGCGTGACCAGCTTGCCGCCGACGGCGATGGTCGTGCTGCTGCCGATGAACACGGTAGTGAACATATCAAGCTGCGCAGTCAGAAGCCCGGAGAGCGGCAGAATCCGGCTTTCCTGCCCTTCCCTGCCGATCTGCCGGACATAGCCGCAGAGTGTTTCCGGCGGACGGTGCTGCAAAATCAGCTCGCAGGCATGCTGCAAATGTGCAGGACGGCTGCGGGAGACAGGATTGTACAGGACGATCACGAAATCTGCTTCGGCGGCGGCATGCAGACGGCGCTCGATCTGCTCCTGTGGAGTGAGCAGGTCGGAGAGGCTGATGACGGCGAAATCATGCGTCAGGGGAGCACCAAGGACGGCGCTGCCGCTGAGGGCGGCGGTGACACCGGGGATGACCTCGACTTCGGTGCCGGGGTACTCCGGGGCAAGTTCAAGTGCCAGACCTGCCATGCCGTAGACGGCGGCATCCCCGCTGCAAACGAGGGCAACCCGCTGCGTCCGGGCGGCTTCGAGTGCCATGCGGACACGTTCGGTTTCCCGGCGCATGCCGGTCTGGGCGTAGGCTTTGTCCGGAAAAAAGGGGCGGACAAGGTCAATATAGGTGCTGTAGCCGATAATCAGCTCGCTTTCGGAAAGGGCTGCCCGTGCTTCAAGCGTCATGCCGCCGGCGCTGCCGGGCCCGATGCCGATGACTGTGAGCATAGAGGTCACCTCGTTTCGATGGTCAGCCAGTAATGACCGGCATTGGGGAGTTGATAGCTGAAATACCCGCCGCCAAGACGGTCAGAGAGAATCGACATGATTGTGCCGCCGTGGACGATGAGTGCCATGTTGCCGACGGCGGGATGATTCCGGAGAAGTGCGGAAAACGCTGCTGTGCAGCGCTTCCGGAAGGATTCAGGGGATTCTCCGCCGGGAAAGGGCAGCATGCCCCCCGCATCAATCCATGCCTGGTAGTCAGGTCTGCCGTTGAGGTCGGCATAGTTTTTCCCTTCAAAGACGCCAAAATCGCACTCCCGGAAGTCCGGCTCGGTCAGGTACGGCCTGCCGGGAAACAGGAGCTCTGCCGTTTCGGTACAGCGGCGCAGAGGGCTGCAAACAAGAAGCTCCGGGGGCGGAAAATGCAGCTTTGCAAGCTGTGCCCTGCCCTCCGGGCAGAGCGGCTCGTCGGTCGTTCCGATGTAGCGGTGCTGGAGATTGCCCGCTGTGGCTGCGTGGCGTACAAGCAGAATTCTCATGGCAGCTCTCCCTTGAGTGCCGACGGAATGCCGCAGCAGAGCCGTATCACCGTATCCGCAAAGGCTGTCAGGAGACAGCCGCAGCGGCCGGTCATTTCCCGCCAGCGGCGCTCCTCACGGTCGAGGGGAATGATGCCGCAGCCGATCTCATCAAGCAGAATGATGCAGCCGGGGTTCTCGTGGATGAGCTGCTCCGTGAAGGCGACGGGGTCGGCGTTTTCAGCCAAAATCCGGCGGATGAGCACCTGAAACTGCGCAATGCAGGACGCCCGGAGGGCTTCCTCCGGGGAACAGACGGCTCCGTCCAGGATGGTCGGAGGAGAGAAGGCCGCCCTGCAATAGTCCGTTTTGCCCGAATAGGCGGCACCGGTCAGGACGGTCATGTGTCGATGCGGTGGGTCTCGGAAATGGCTCTGTTCCGATAGATCAGATCCTCACGCTGCGTGAAGCCGAGCTTTTCCCAGAAGGCATTGCCGCCGCCGTTGCGGGAGAATACCACGAGTGCTGTCTTGGTGATGCCGAGCCTGTCAAATGCCTGCATGGCGTGCTCGACAAGCTGGCGGCCGATGCCCTGCTTGCGGAAAGCGGGGGATACTGCGGTGTGGTAGATATACCCACGGCGTCCGTCATTGCCGGCGAGAATGACACCGACCACGGAGCCGGCTTCCTCTGCCACAAAACAGGTTTCGGGGTTGCGGTTCAGGAAGCGGATCACACCTTCCTGGGAATCATCAATGTCATTGAGCCCCATGCCGTTGCAGGAAAGCCACAGCACATAGACCTGGGCATAGTCAAATTGTGTCATTGGTCTGATCTTCATCATACTACCTCGTTTCTTTCTGGGGGGTGATTTATGGAAGCACTGGTTCAATTGCTGATACAGTGCTTCGGGGATAGCGAAGGGTCTGCACGGCTTCGCCCCGGAGCTAAGGCAGCGTTTCCCTATAGCAGGCCGGAGAGAAGGACGGCGGTTTCGCAGAGCTGGAGGAACCAGCCCTGTGTATCACCGGTGACACCGCCGAATATGCGGGCGGTGCTGCGGCGGTAATACACCAGCACCACGCCGGATGCAAGGACGCTGAGCGTGCCTTGCAGGGGGGACAGTACAAGCATCGCTGCGGCGGATGCGGTTGCAGTCAGCAGCAGGACGGTCACAGTGGTACGCTTGTGGGCGGGACGGACGAAGCTTTGCAGGCTGCCGTCGTGACGGGCTGCGGGCAGAAGCACTGCGGTCAGCCCGGACAGCGCACGGGACAGGATGAACCCCACGGCGACAACGCCTGTGCTGCGCAGATCGGTGAGCTGCGTGAGAAGCGCCGTCTGGAGAATCAGGAGCGCTGCGCCCCAGATCACGGCAAAGGAGCCGATATGCGGGTCGTGCAGGATTTCGAGCCTGCGCTCCCGCTGTGCACAGGAGGCACGGGCATCGGTGACATCGAGAAAGCCGTCCATGTGGATGCCGCCCGTGACCAGCAAAGGCAGCAGCATGGCCACGGCGGCAAATACCGGCGCTCCGATGGCAAAGACCGTGCAGAGCACCCGCCAGCCGAGCAGCATGCCGCCGATAACGGCGCCGATCACCGGGAAGAAACACAGCGCATAGCGGCGGTTCTCCTCGCTCCACTCCACCTGCGGGGCGGGGATGCGGGAATACATCAGAAGTGCGGAACAGAGCGATTTCAGAAGCACGGCAGCACCCCCTTATGAACAATGGGAATGCCGTAGATGCACTCTGCAACGGTGGAGGCCATCTGCGCAAGATTCCTGCCGAGCTGCGCCATTTCACGGATGTACAGTGCTGTTTCCGGCGCATAGGTCATGCCGTCGGCGCCGACTTCGCTGTGAATCACAACGAGCGTATCGGCTGTGGCGGCAAGGGCGGCAACGGCCTGCGTGATCTTCTCCGCCGGAGCTTTGCAGCCGGCAAGGAAGATCTCATTTGCCGTCAGGTTGCCGGTGCATTCGAGAAGCACCGCACAGCCGGGCGGCAGGGTGAGCGCACCGAGGTCGGTGTACTGCTCCACGGTGGTGAAGCCCTTGCCTGCCCGCATGGCTCTGTGGCGGGCGATGGCGGCGCCGGCTTCGGCACCGTAGGGCTGCATGGTGGCGATATAGTACTTTTCGCCCCGGAAACCATCGAGCAGACGCTCGCCCAGGGCACTGCGGCCGCATTTGCTGCCGCCGGTGATGAGTGTCAGCATAGCTTACCTCCCTGTTCTGCGGCTTCGATGAGGCGCTTGCAGGCGGCGTTGACGGTGCCGTATGCCTTGCAGCAGACGATTACCTCACTGCACTGCTGCATGACGGCGAGGGCTTTTTCCACAGCGGCACCGTCAACCGTGGAAAATGCCGGGACGGAAATCACCTGGGCGGCAAGCGCTCTGGCGACCGGATAGTCAAGGTCGTTTTCCGGGAGAATGCCCGCTGCAAACGGCCTCCCCTCCCGTTGCAGACGGCGGTAGACCGGAATGCCGCTTCCGCCGCCGCCGAGGACGAAAATCTCCGGCAATCCTGCGGGGGGACTCAGCTCCGGGACGCCGTAGAGCGCATTGAAGCTGCCCTGTGTCATGCCGTAGAGTGAGGCAATATAGCCGCCGGCGAAGATCTCCTCCGGGGTGCCGGTGCGGTCGATTCTGCCGTCACGGATGCACAGGAGCCGGTCGGAGATGCGCTCGGCAAGCTCCAGCTCGTGCAGCGAGAGGATGACGGCAGTCCTGCGCTCCCGGACAAGCTGCTTGATGAGCGTCAGGAGTTCCAGCTTGTGACGGATGTCAAGATAGGAGGTCGGCTCGTCGAGAACGAGCACAGACGGCTCCTGCGCTATGGCTCTGGCGAGCATCACCCGCTGGCGCTGGCCGTCGCTGATGCAGGTAAAGTCCTGCCGGGCAAGATCGGTCACATGGGTGAGCGCCATAGCTTCCTCCACGACTTCATGATCGTGGGCAGACAGAATGCCGAGGCGGCCGGTGTAGGGATAGCGGCCGGACTCCACCACATCCCGGCAGGTCATGAGCTCTGTGTGCAGACGGGTCGTCAGAAAGAGCGATAATTCACGGGCAACGGCCGGCTCAGGCATCTCGTGCAGAACCCGGTCACCGAGCAGGACGGTGCCGCCGAGGGGTGGAAGCTGGGCGGCAATGGTCTTGAGAATCGTGGATTTTCCGGCACCGTTCGGGCCGATCAGCGTCAGGATTTTTCCCGGCTCCACGGTGAAGCTGATGCCGTCACAGACGAGGTGCCTGCGGTAACCGGCGGCAAGGGATCGGGCAACAAGCTGCATCATGCCGCCTCCTTCCGGGTCTGACGGCGAACCAGAATCCAGATGACAACCGGAGCGCCGAAAATCGCCGTGACGGTGCTGATGCTCAGCTCCGTGGGAGCGAATACGATGCGGGCAAGCAGGTCGCATGCCAGACAGAAAACGCCGCCGCCAAGAAAGGAGGCCGGCAGAATGATGAGGGGCTTTGCCGTGCCGAACAGGGATTTCATCAGATGCGGTACGGCAACGCCCACAAAGCTCACGGGGCCTGCAAACGCCGTGACACAGGCGCTCAGGAGGCTCGACAGCAGAATCACTGCCGCACGGAAGCGGCGGAGATTCACGCCGGAGTTTTCGGCATACGCTTCTCCGAGCTGGTAGGCGCCGAGAGGCTTGGCAAGGAAGGCTGTCAGAATGAGCGAGGCTGTGACGATGGCCGTCATGATGCGGATATCCTGCCAGCTTGTGCCGGAAAAGGAGCCCTGCGACCAGTTGTGGAGGTTGACGATGTTGGATTCGTCCGCAAAGGTCACAACAAGCTCGGTGATGGCGGAACAGATGTAGCCGAGCATGACGCCGCTGACAATCAGGAGCGCCATACTGCGCACTTTTCCGGAAAACAGCAGCACCCAGCCCATCGAGAGCAGCGCCCCTGCAAAGGATGCCGCCACGAGCATCCAGGAGCCGAGCACGATGCCCTGCCGGAGACAGAGGACGAGCGTGAGGGCGACAGTCAGCTTGGCACCCGACGAGATGCCCAGCACAAACGGCCCTGCAATCGGATTGCCGAAGAAGCATTGCAGCAGAAACCCCGATACCGAGAGCGCTCCGCCAAGCAGAAAGGCTGCGATCAGGCGGGGCAGACGGATTTGCAGGACAATGGCACCGGCGGCAGGGTCGGTATTGCTGCCGGTAAGCACAGCCAGGACATCCGGCACCGTCAGGCTGCTGCTGCCGGAGATCAGATTCAGGATGCCGGATAGCACAAGCAGGATGACAAGCAGAAGGAACCCTGCGGCGGTGCGTGTCGTTTTCATAGGCACTCCTTATGATTCCACTTTGTGGAGATAGGTCAGGGGGGCATCACCGGCGGTGAAGACTGTGTGGAAATCTTCGATCATGCCGGCAGCCCCGGTGGTTTCCTGGAACATATTCTGACCGGTACACCAGACCTGACCACTGCGGACAGCTTTGCATCCGGCAAGCACCGGGCTCTTTCCGATG
>JAFXOO010000514.1 GCA_017528675.1 Oscillospiraceae bacterium
AGTCAGATTTTTCGTCAGATTGTATAGAAATGACGCCGCTGGGCTGGCGCCCAGCAAGGAATTTCTGTGCAAGATGACGGAAAAGATGCAAGCAGATGTGCCGCCAAGCCGCCAGGCGGGCTTTGTGCGGTGTTGCCTTAAGGGGCGCTGCCCCTTAACCCCGGCGGTGCTTTGCCCCGCACCCCATCCGGAATGGCCTCCGCTGATGCGGAGGCTTTTGTATTGCCAGAGGTCTTCCCCCGCACAGGGGGATTTTTGCTGCCGGTACCCATTCAGGCCATAATCCAGCGCCATGCGATGCTTTTCCACGGCTCGCCGGCGTAATCAATCCCCACACGGGGCGCCGTCCGCAACACCGGGCGCAGGCCGTCATCCTCAAACCAGAGCGCATCACCGTCCGTGAAGCTGCTGCCGTTGAGCGCCTTTGTGATTTGCAGATATTTCGTCAGCTTTCCCGGTCCGTCGTGTTCCTCGCCTGCCCGCAGCAGCACGCCCTGCGGCTGTTCCGGCTCACCGGTAATGACATTCAGCAGGTGGTGCATCCCGTAGCAGAGATAGATATAGACCACACCGCTCTCCCGCCAGAGCATCGAATTGCGGGGTGTTCGCCCCCTGAACGCATGGCAGCCCTCGTCCTCGGTACCCCGGTATGCCTCGGTTTCCGCAATGCGCTCCCGGAGCTCAGTGCCGTCCGGAAGACGGTGCACCAGGATTTTTCCCACAAGCTCCGGCGCTACTTCGAGGCAATCCCTGCGGAAAAAAGCCGCATCGAGCCGCTTCACTTTGCTGCCAGCCTTTCGCATAGCGCCGCATCCGGCTTGACATAGAGCGTCTGCTGGTTCGTGAAGATGACCATGCCGGGCTTGGCACCGGCGGGCTTCTTAACGAATTTCACTCTCGTGTAATCCACAGGCACCTGTGCAGAATCCCTTGCCTTCGAGTGATACGCCGCCAGCACAGCCGCCTCCCGCAGAGCCGTCTCCGTCGGCTCACGGCCGTCTGTCACGAGAATGACATGCGAGCCGGGTATGTTCTGGGTGTGCAGCCAGATGTCGGTTTTGGCGGCCTCTTTGAGCGTGAGCTGGTCATTCTGGCGGTTGTTGCGTCCCACCAGAATCGGGAAGCCATCCGAAGACTGGAACAGCATCGGCGGTATCTGCTTCGGGGGCTTCTGCTTCTGGGAACGGCTCCGGACATAGCCCTGCTGCACCAGTTCATCCCGCAGCAGCAGCAGTTCACTCTCCGATTCCGCACGGCTGAGCACATCAAACACGCTCTCCAGATAGGCAAGCTCCGCCTCGCCCTGCGCAATCTGTGCCGTCAGCTTTTCCTGCGCCGTGACCGCCTTCCGGTACAGCGTGTAATAATGCTGGGCATTCTGGGACGGGGTCATCTCCGCACGCAGCGGAATGATGACCTGCGGGCAGGCTTCCTCGTAAAAATTCTCCAGAACAGCCTGCTTATCGCCTTTTTCAATGCGATACAGATTTGCAGAAAGCAGGTCGCCATACAGCTTGTTCTGCTCCATTTTATCTGTCTCTGCAAGCTCCTGCCGCTGATTGCCAAGTTTACGGCTTGTGCGCTCAATACGGTTCATTACCAGTCTGAACAGGTCATTCGCACGCTGCTTCATCCGTGCCCGCAGGTCACGCTGTGCATAGAATTCATCGAGCGCCGCACTTGCTGAGGGCATGGGTCTGACAACCATCAGGGCACCGTACTGCTGCGGCCGCAGGAAGCAGTAATCCTTCAGCACGCCTTCCGGTGTGCTCAGCAGATGGAACCGGCAGTCGTTTTCCAGCAGCATTCGCTTTGTTTCGTGGATCGTGAACAGCAGCCGTTCACGGTGATCCTGCGTCATTTCGCCGGTACGGATTCCGTCACGGCACACAAAGAAGGCCCATTCTCTCGCCAGAAGCGGCGATACGCCTTCAAAAATGCCGACCAGAGCCTTGTCAAGCCGCCCGTCAGGCGCAAGAAGCAGCGCATTGATGATCGTGTCATCGTCCGTCTCAAGAAAATTGAGCCTGCCTGTTCTGTGCGGCAGCTCATAGGGAAACCCCGGCAGCAGCACACGTTCCCGCGTCACATCCGCATTCCGGCGCAGACTGTCGATCACCTTGCCGTCATTGCCGATGAGGACTACGTTGGAGTAACGTCCCATCACCTCACAGGCAATCGTCAGATTCACATAATCGCCCAGCTCATTCATGCATTCAAAATCAAGGAACAGTACCCGGTCAAGCCCCTCCTGCCGGACAGCCGTGAGCCTTCCGCCGCCGAGATGCTTTCGCAGGAGCATGCAGAACATCGGCGGAACTGCCGGGTTTTCAATGGTCACATTCGTCAGATGCACACGGGAACTGTCGCCTGCGGTGCTGATGAGCAGCCGGGATGTCCCCTCACGGCTGCGCAGATGTACAATCAGCTCATCCCTGGAGGGCTGGTGGATTTTGTCCGCCCGTGCACCGATGAGCGGCAGCAATTCCTGGCGGATGGTATAGAGATATGCGCCGTCAAATGCCATGTGAATTCTCCTTTTTGTTCAATGTATTGCGATATACAAGCACCTCAAATGCCGCCTCCGTCCTGAGCGTCCGCAGTGCCGCAAGGCGCTCCCGCTCGGCTGCACCGGTACGATAAGCGTAAGGCGTCATGGCAAACAGAGCTGCGATATCCTGCGGATCATCGAGGACAATCTCACGGGAGACAGTATAGCTCTGCTCAAACGTAAAGCCTTCGAGTGCATATTCCCGCACGGCATTCTCATAGGGGGTGTCATAGACAGCCGCTTTCAGTTCCCAGAGATGCCGTGCCGCAGGAATGGCCATGATCAGCCAGCCGTCAGGCCTGAGCACCCGCCGGAATTCCTCACCGCAATAGGGCGAGAAAATACTCAGGAGCATGTCGCAGGATGCCCGCTCAACAGGCAGGTGAAAAACGCTCGCCACTGCGCAGTCAAGCCGGGAATCGGCTTTTGCCGCATATCCTGCGGCGGTTTTGGAGATATCCACGCCATAGCACTGCGCTGTTTTTCCAGTCGAATCGAGGAAATGCAGCACACCTGCCGTGTAGTATCCCTCACCGCAGCCGGCATCGAGGAGTGTGCCGCCCTCCGGTAGGCGTTCACACACTGTCTGACTAATCGTAGCTAAAAGATGCGCATAATAGCCCTTTGAGAGAAACGCACGCCTTGCACGCACCATCTCCGGATTGTCGCCGGGGAGTTTTGCGTGCATTTTATTTGACGGCAGCAGATGCACGTCGCCTTTGCGGGAACGGTCGAAGCTATGACCTTTTTCGCATTTCAGACTGCGGTCAGCAGGATGCAGCTTTCTGCCGCAGACCGGGCAGCACCAGATTGTCTCAGACATAGCTACAGGGATCCCCTTCTACAAACTCAAAGATTTCCGCTCCCGGCAGTGCCTCCCGGAGCTTCTGGGCCACATACGGCACCATGAGGATTTCGGTGTGGTAGTGGCCGCAGTCAATCAGCCCGATGCCAAGCTCCTCCGCCTTGTACCAGCGGTCATGCTTCACATCACCCGTCAGCAGGCCTTCGCAGCGGCCCGCAATGTCTTCAAGCATCGAGGAACCGGAGCCGGAACAGATACCAAGCCGCTTGATATAGCGATACTCTGCATCATCAGACGAGCAGCGGACGGTGCTGCACCCCAGTGCAGTTTTGGCTGCCTTTGCAATTGCCGTCACGGGCTGTGCCTCGGTGAAGGTGATAATCCGTCCGCAGCCTTCTGCATCGAGCAGTTCTGTTGCCTGTGCAAACTCCAGCTCGCCCCGCAGACGCTCCACAAGCAGATCATTGATGCCGCCCGGCGCAATATCGAGCGGTGTATGGCAGCAAATCGCAGACATCTCGTACTTGGCGAGCAAGTACACAGGGCTCTCGGCCGGGAGTGTTTTCATGGGCGAAAAGATCACGGGATGGTGCGAGACGATCACATCACACCCAAGCTCACCGGCCTTTTCCACAGCGGCCGTTGAGATATCGAGCGACACCAGCACACGCTCCCCCGAACAGCCCGGTGAACCGACCAGAAGTCCGGAATTATCCCATTTCTCCTGGCTCGAAAACGGCGCAAATGCGTCAATTGCATTGTATATATCCTGTACTGTCATCTGAATTCCTCCAATCTCTCCCGCAGCGCTTCGGCCATTTCCTCGGCAGCCCCGTCCGGCGTTCCGGCACGGCGCATTGCCTCGCTTCGGCGGGTAAGCCGGGCAAGCTGTTGTTCTGCATAGGCAAGACAGTCCGGATCCGTCAGATCCATAGCGCCGATGCGCAGTGCCCATAATGCGATTTTATAGCAGGCGCCTGTATATTCTGCCAGCATCACGGCATACAGGCGATTGTCCTCTCTTGCGCAGCACTCCTCCCGAATGACAAATCCGTGAGAATACAGCCATTGGCGCAGGATTTCTGCCTTGGTCATGGGTTGCAGAATCAGCCGCTTACCGTCAAGCGGAAACGGCGCAGATGCAAGAATATGCACCATAGTCTCGCCGCCCATTCCGGCAATGATGATGTCCGTCACTTCCCTTTCCGGAATGTTCGCCAGCCCGTCGGACAAAATCGTCCGGATACGCCCGGTCAGGCCATGTGCGGCAATCGTTCGCTCTGCTGCCTGTAGCGGGCCACTCCCGATGTCGGCTGCGATTGCCTCCGCCGCAATCCCCTGCTCCACCAGCCAGACCGGCAGAAGCGCATGATCTGTTCCGACATCACAGATACGGCCTCCCTGCGTCACAAAAGATGCGCATGCCTGCAATCTTGCACTGAGCATCGGTCTTCTCCTCCTTAAAAGAATAGGGCTGCGCCGGCGCAGCCCTATTGGTCTTAGTTGGCAAATGCCTCATTGAGCTTTGCAATCAGCTCATCCGGATCAACACCGTGTACAGCACAAGCTTCCTCAATCGTCTCGCCACGGGATGCAGGGCAGCCCAGGCAATGCATGCCGATTCCCAGGAAGAACGGTGCTGCGATTTCGAGATTCTCGTCGAGAATATCACCGATTACGGTATCTCTTGCTACTACCATTACTTTTCCTCCGTTTCATGGTACACAGAAAGCACAGCAAAACGCCGTGCTTTCCGGATAATTCAA
Source organism: Oscillospiraceae bacterium (assembly GCA_017528675.1). Taxonomy (GTDB): domain Bacteria; phylum Bacillota; class Clostridia; order Oscillospirales; family Ruminococcaceae; genus UBA3855. The sequence goes on from JAFXOO010000514.1 coordinate 5,123, forward strand.
TTATTCCTCACGCATCTTTGCGAAGCACTCGCTGCAATATACCGGTCTGTCCTCACGGGGCTGGAACGGTACACGAGCCTCGCCGCCGCAGCTTGCGCAGGTAGCGGTGAACATCTCTCTCGGAGCCTTAGCGCCGCCCTTTCTTGCTGCACGGCAATCTCTGCATCTCTGGGGCTCATGCTCAAAGCCCTTCTCTGCGTAGAACTCCTGCTCGCCGGCAGTGAAAACGAACTCATTGCCGCAGTCCTTACAAACTAATGTCTTGTCTTCGTACATGGTTTTTTACCTCACTTTGAGAAATTTGTTTTTTGGACTACGGACGGAGTGAAACCGCCACCTTTTTCCGCAGAAGATATGCCAGTGAATACCTGAAGATATGCCAGTGAATACCTAAAGAAGAAACTGCTCTGATTAAGCTACAAGCCCTTTATCGAAAGCCCGGAGGCTGACGAACTTATTGATCGAAGTAATCCGTACTTCGCACGGCACGCATTTTTCTGCGTATTCTCTGCATGGCATTGTCAACAGCCTTTTCGCTGATGCCAAGCCTTGCGGCTGTTTCAGCGTAGGAAGCGCCGTCCATGATGCTTTGCAGAATATCCCATTCCCGTGCAGACAGCATTGCCATCACCTGCATACGGCGCTGGGCATAGCTCTCCTTTTCCACCAGAATACTCTCCGGTGTGTCCGGATCGGCAAGCTCTCCCTGCTCCTCCATGACCTGCACAAGATCATCACAAGGAACTGCACGTCTTGCCTCATGCTGCACAAAATTCCGCATCCGGTTGAGGATACAGACCTGTGCATAGGAAGAAAATCTCGTCACTTTTGTGTGGTCATACTGCGGAATTGCGTAGAGAAGGGCAATGAGCCCCTCCTGCACGAGGTCATCCGCATCAACAGATCCCGCCATTCTTCCGGCATGAAACCGGATCAGACCGAGATATCTTGACAACAGGACGCCCTCTGCTTCCACAGAATCCTTTGCAGCAGCCGCCAGTGCCTCATCACTGAGCGTTTCAAACGCCGCCAAGTGCATCCTCCTTCCGAAAAGCGGTTCTGCCTTCGGAGAACAGGTCGCCGCCCTTGGCATCATTGCAGACAACACGAGGAAAGTCCTCGATATACAGCCGTTTCACCGACTCACATCCAAGATCCTCGAAGGCAATGACCTCAAGCGACTTAATGCAGCGTGCTGCCAGAGCACCGGCACCGCCGACAGCGCAAAGATACACTGCGCCATTGCGGGCAACCGCATCCCTTACCGCCTGTGAACGTTCCCCCTTGCCGATCATACCGGCAAGCCCCAGGTCAAGCAGCCTGGGCGCATAGGGATCCATCCGTCCGGAAGTGGTAGGCCCGCACGAGCCTATCGGTTTTCCCGGAGGCGCAGGGGTCGGGCCTGCGTAATAGATTACTGCACCGTCAATCGGGAACGGCGTCTCCTCGCCGGCATCAAGCATCGCTGCAATGCGCTTATGCGCCGCATCCCGTGCGGTATATACATAGCCGGAAAGCAGAATCTTGTCTCCGATCCGGAGATCTGCTTCCTTCAGTGCTTCGGTGCGGATACGCCGTACCTCAGCCATACTTATCACCTCAGAATTATTCCGTCACCGCAGCCTCAGCGTCCTTGATCAGGTCGCTCATGTTAAAGCTGGAGATCTTCGCCGGCTTCTTCATGGGAGTCGGCTGGTTATCGCTCGGCACATGGAGATTGCTCTCCGGGTCGGGCATTGCCGCAA
>JAFXOO010000515.1 GCA_017528675.1 Oscillospiraceae bacterium
AGTCAGATTTTTCGTCAGATTGTATAGAAATGACGCCGCTGGGCTGGCGCCCAGCAAGGAATTTCTGTGCAAGATGACGGAAAAGATGCAAGCAGATGTGCCGCCAAGCCGCCAGGCGGGCTTTGTGCGGTGTTGCCTGAAGGGTTGTCTGTGGGGCTTTGCCCCACGCCCCATTGCTGGTTTTAGATATTAGCCAGCACTTCCTTAAGGAGAGACTATGAGAAATAAATGGCTAACCGGCGTTATAGCAGGTCTGTGCCTGACGGGCTGGATGCCGGAGCTTCCTGCCGGCGCAGTCCATATGGAACCGGTAAAGACTGCCGGTGGCAGAATCGTCTGTGCGGGTGATTCTGCGCCCGTTGACCATTCCTTCCCGGAACGCTTTGATCTGCGGGAAAGGGGGTTGGTGAGCCCCGTCAAAAACCAGGGCAATTACGGAATGTGCTGGGCCTTTTCGTCATTGTCAGCGCTTGAGGGGATCCTGCTGCCGCAGGATCCGGAAATTGATCTGTCCGAGTGGCATGCAGCCTATTATACCTACTCCGGCAATTTCGGCTTCGGCAAACCGGATGTTGCGCCGACCGATGCTCTCAGGAGCGGCGGAAACGGCTACATGCTGGCACCAACGCTGACCAGATGGGTCGGCCCGGTGCGGGAGTCGCTGTGTCCCTTCGGGGATTTCAGTGTGCTGCGGGAAGATGCACAGGTCACTGATTTTTATGAAGATGCGGTCTGCCATGTTTCGGAATTCTGCTTTCTGGAGTATGACCCGTCGGCAGAGACATTCTCACAGCATTGCGATGCCATCAAAAACGCCGTATACAACGGCAGTGCCGTGACACTGAACTATCTCAACAGATCTGCCTCGTATACGGCATCCAAGGATGCCTTCTATAACGATGGCAGCGCCATGGCAGGCAGCTATCATGCGGTTTCCATTGTCGGCTGGGATGATGCGTTCCCGGCGTCCCGCTTCCGGGATGATCCGGGGCAGGACGGCGCATGGCTGGTAAAGAATAGCTGGGGGCCCGGATGGGGCGAGAACGGCTATTTCTGGATGTCCTACATCACTGCCGGTGTTGTTGAAGCGTATTACCTGCAACCAGAGCCGGTGCAGAAGCATGACGGGATGATCCTGTACGATGATTTCGGAATGTGGACGGCCTTTTCCGCAGAGGAGCAGGACGATAAGGCATACTGTGCAAACGTGTTCACGGCAGAGGAAGATCTCTGCATCACTTCCGTGATGGTGTGTTCCACCGGCTGTGATGCGTATGACGTCTGTATCACAAAGGATCTGCGTAACAGCAAGCGCCCTGACAGCGGCACGGTCTGCGGCAGAACCGTGGGAACCTTCGACAGTACCGGTTACCATACGGTGGATCTTACTGAGCCGGTGATGATTCCGGCAGGGCAGACCTTTGCAGTGATGGCGGAGCTTTCCGGTGAGCCGGGGCAGCACATTCCCTGTGAGGCATATATCCGGCAAACCACGGAGCATGCAGACGGCACCACTGATGTGAATGAAACCATGCAGACAGAGGAACGGCTGCTTGCGGGCTTTGCACCTGGTCAGAGTCTGTATTCCACAGACGGCCGCCGCTGGCTGGATATGTACGATGAGAAAGCCATTGAGACGACCCACACGGATGGCGAGGACATCTCACATTCCTATGCGAAGGTGGGCAATATCTGCCTCCGGGCGCTGACGGCTGAGCCGGGGACTGTGCTGTTTTCGGAGTATGCAGACAATGTGCCCGCCGGCACAGAGCTCACCCTTTCGGCAGTTGGTACGGAGGAGATCTACTACAGTGTCAACGGCGGAACCGAGCAGCGCTATGAAGCCCCCATTGTGATGGATGAGGCGTGTACAGTCACAGCGTATGCCGTCTCCGGTGAGACAGTCTATCCGCAGTACACCCGGCAATACACCATCCGGAAGGGAAGAATCAGCAGCATGCTTGAGGTCAACAACTCCGCCTATCTCAAGTTCAGCGAGCTGGATCCGCAGACCTTTACGGCGGTCTGGACGGGCAGCCGTGCAGACTTCATGCCGATCTCAACGGGAATCATTACCAGTGATGCAGGGGATTTCGCCTCCGGAACCGTTACAAAGACAGATAATACCGTCCCTGCCCTGACGCTGCATGTCGGCGGCGAAGGGCTGGAGGACAGTCTGTATGTCATCTATTTCACGGACGATTACATGGGGGATGTCAACCTCGACGGAGATGTGAACGCTTCCGATGCTGCCCAGGTGCTGATCTATGCGGCGGCAGCAGGTGCCAATTCCCTCACGCCGGAGACAACACCGGATGCGGCATGGATAGAGCGTGCGGACTGGGATCAGAGCGGCATAGCCAATGCATCGGATGCTGCGAATATTCTCATCGAGGCCGCCAGACGGGGGGCATAACTACAGAGAGACAACAAAAAAACTGCTCCGGCTTCCGGAGCAGGTCTGAAGGATAAGGAGTCATTATGTTAAGTGAATTACTGAAGAATTACATCGACCCGATGCTTGCCAGTGCCGCTGTGGCATTCTTTCTGGCGCTGCTCGGATTGATTTACGGCAGGCGCTTTCTGCCGAAGGATCAGGGAAGGGAGTTCGCTATCAACGGCGAGAAATCCCGTGGCAAGGATAGAGGTGCCGGTATCATCCTGATTTTAGCGGTGATTGTGTCGGTGGTTCTGTTTGTGCCGCTTTCGCTGGAGTATGTGATCTACCTGGCGGCACTCTTTCTGGAAATGCTCAGCGGCTATCTGGATGATGCATCGGAAAAGCCGTGGGGTGAGGGCATCAAGGGCGTGATTGATCTGGTGATTGCAGCGGTGGTTTCCGTGACAGTCTACTGCTTCCACGGCAGCACCGTTCAGATGCCGAGTATCGGACGGGTGGTTCACTTCCCGGCGGCCGTCTACATCATCCTGGGCATCATTCTGATCTGGGTGAGCATCAATGTCACCAACTGTGCGGACGGCGTGGATGGCTTGTGCACCTGCCTGACGATAACGACATTCGGTACGGCATGGATTCTGCTGCGGATTGCAGAGCAGAGCGGCATGGAGCAGTTTATCTGGGTTTGTGAATTTGTACTGATTGCCTATCTCTGGTTCAACTGCTCCCCGAGCAGCATGCTGATGGGCGATGCAGGTTCCCGTGCATTGGGTCTGCTGATTGCGCTGGCCTTCATGATCAGCGGCATGCCCTTCCTGTTTGTTCCGTGCGCACTGGTACTGCTGATTGACGGCGGAGTGGGGCTTGTCAAGCTCACGGTACGCCGCATCACCAAGTCGCAGACTTTCATGGAAAGGGTACGCACGCCCATCCATGACCACATGCGCAAAAAGCATGGCTGGAGCGACACCCAGGTTGTTACCCGGTTCACACTCGTTCAGGTATTACAGTCTGTTCTGGTTATCCTGATGCTGACCTACTACCTGAAAAAGTAACACGGCGGTGGATTACTCCGCAGAGGGAACACATGACAATCGGTTACCTGCCCCCGGTGCATGAAAGCGCCGGGGGCATTGCTGTACAGCCTGCGCCAATCGGCTGCACTGTACAAGCGATCAGCCCTCCTGAGCCGGCGTAAGCCGGCAAAGACGCCGAAGCAGCCAGGCATCCGCCGGAGGCACATCACGGGGCAGGCTGCATCTGCACAATCCCGTCAGCGATTTCCCGGAACAGGGGAGCGGCTGCATCGTTTCCGTAGCCGCCGTCCTCAACGAGCACCGTCACGGCATACTGCGGTTCTTCGATTGGAAAATAGCCGGTAATCCAGGCGTGGCAGTACTCTGTTCCGTCTGCATCATAGCGGCCGGTCTGGGCAGTGGAGGTTTTGGCGGCGGCAATGACGGATTCCGGCACGGCGTTGGAGACTTCGTTTTCGTTGACAGCAGAGATCATCAGCCCTTGCAGATAGTAGGCGGCATTCCGCCGCAGTGCATAGGCATACATCGGCGGTTTCTCGTCCAATACTGTCTTGCCGTCCGTGGTGAAGCCACGGATAAGCCGTGCAAGCGGCATGTGTCCGTCGTTGGCGATGCCGCAGGTCATCTGTGTCACCTGGAGCGGCGTTGCGGTGAGAAGCCCCTGACCGAAGCAGAAGTTTGCCATTTCCGCCGGAAGCTGCAAATCTGCCATAGAAGGAAGCGTTCCGCTTGTGGAGACGATGCTCCCGGAGAGCGCAATCTGCGTGCCGAATCCAAGGTCCTGCGCTGTGCTGAGCATGATGCCGGGGTCGAGCAGCTCACTGAGCTCCACGAAGTAGGTGTTGCAGGAATAGATCATTGCCTGCCGCATATCCACATCTCCATGCCCCCGCCAGTCATGGCAGCGGAAGGTCTGGCCCCGGATTTCAGTTCTGCCGGTGCAGGTTGTTTCAAAATCGAGGATGCCCTCTTTGTAGGCAGCCGCACAGGTCACAAGCTTGAAGATCGAGCCGACGCTGTAGGCGCACAGGCAGCGGTTAATCAGCGGACTGTCCGGGTCGTCGAGTGCCTGGGCAAGCGCTGACGGGTCGTAGGAGGGGAAGCTTGCCATTGCCAGCACATCCCCGGTCTGCACATCCATCACGACCACAGCGCCCTTCTGAATCTCCAGATGTTCACAGAACTGCTGGATTCCGGTGTCGAGCGTGGTCACAACCGAGGGGTTGATTCCCTGTGCCTGCCGGACGGTGACGGGTTCTCCGAGCAGCGCATGTCCCCGTGCATCCACGACATAGGTTACAGAGGCAGGGTCTTTGCTGCCACGCAGAATCCGGTCATAGTCCTGCTCAAGCCCGGTCACGCCCCTGCCGGACTGCGTATAGCCGAGAATATGCGGTGCAACAGGATTCCCGCTGCTGCGCAGGGGGAGTGACAGCACCGGGATGTCCGGGCTTTCCGGAGGGGCATTGACCCGGCACAGAAAGGGCTTGCCGCTGCGCAGTCCTGTCAGGAGAGGTGAAACCTCCGCCATCTGCGGCAGCAGTGCGGCGATACAGTCCGGCGTAGGGGTGACCGCAGCATAGAGCACTGTTTCCCGGTTGTTGAGCGGCTGTAGATGCCGGTCATAAATGGTACCGGCTGCCTGTCCGGCGGTGAGGATGGTCTGGCTTTGCCGGACGGCGGCCTCTGTCAGGTCTGTGCTTTGCATTTGCAGCACAAGCGTGAGTGCCAGCATCAGACAGACAGTCAGGCAGGCTGCCCTTACGATCAGCAAACGTCTGTACATCATAAACCTCCCATATTGGCTTAGTGCCAGTATGGGAGGCCAGCTTGTCGATAAAGGCAATACCGCACAAAGCCCGCCTGACGGCTTGGCGGCACATCTGCTTGCATCTTTTCCGTCATCTTGCACAGAAATTCCTTGCTGGGCGCCAGCCCAGCGGCGTCATTTCTATACAATCTGACGAAAAATCTGGCTGC
>JAFXOO010000516.1 GCA_017528675.1 Oscillospiraceae bacterium
AAACGGCTCCTGCTTCGACTGCTGGTGGCACAAGTCCAACACCTCGCTCGACGGCGGCTGCCTGACGCTGACCATCGACCAGGATAAGGGCGGCAAGGGCATGTACTCCGGTGCTGAGTACAGAACCAACAAGTTCTATCACTACGGCTACTATGAGTGCTCCTTCCAGGCAATCAAGAATGACGGCGTAGTTTCCTCCTTCTTCACCTACACCGGCCCGTCCGATGTCATCAACGGCGTGAAGAATCCGTGGGATGAGATCGACATCGAGATCCTCGGCAAGGACACCACGAAGGCACAGTTCAACTACTACAGAGACAGCAAGGGCGGCCACGAGTATATGTATGACCTCGGCTTCGATGCTTCTGAGGGCTTCCACACCTATGGCTTTGACTGGTACTCCGACCACATCACCTGGTATGTAGACGGCAAGGAAGCCTACACGATGTACGGCGATATGCCCAAGACCGCCAGCAAGATCATGATGAACACCTGGCCGGGCGTATCCGATCCGAACAACAAGGACAATGTCATCGACTGGCTGAAGCCCTACAACGGCAAGACCCCGATCACGGCTTACTATCAGTGGGTAACCTACGGCCCGAACAAGAAGTAATCCGGCTGTAACGCCCCGGAGGCGGGGCCTGAACAGAGCGCTTATCTTTCCCTTTTCTATTATGTGTAGTCTGAAGGCCGCTGCATGTGCAGCGGCCTTCAGACACAGTGCAGGACACGAACAAATCCCCTGAACTGCGCCATAAGCGGTTCAGGGGATTTGTGTCAGTATGCCTCAAAGCGTAAGCCACATTTCTCGGCATAGCTCTGCGTGGCGGAATCCTGTTTCCCATAGAGTATCAGATCGGGATTTCCGGCAGGGAACGTATCGGCGCCGGGGAAGGTGCAGGTGTTGCCGAATACGGCAACACAGGTCAGATTTTCGCAGTATTTGAACGCCTTCTGTCCGATTTCGGATACCCTTGCGGGAATTTCAATCTCCTCCAGAGAGGAGCATCTATAGAATGCCTCGTCCCCGATGGTCGTCAGCGAACCGGGCAGCCACACCTCCGAGAGAAATCCGCAGGAAGAAAATGCTTCATCTCCGATGCTGCGCAGCTTTCCTGGCAGGGAAACGGAGACAATGCCCGATCCTTTGAAGGCGCAGCCGTCAATTTCCCGGAGCGAAGGGTTGAGGCCGAAGCGGACTTTCTTCAGATTCTTGCAGCCCTGGAATGCCCCCTCACCAATCCGGATCACCGAGTCCGGAATAAAGACATCCGTGGGCTTGCTGCTGTTCCGGAAGGCGTTGCCGGCGATGCAGGTGACGCCGCTGGGGATCACGATTCTGCCCGGATCGCTGCCGTTGTCATCTGCCGAACCGTCAGCCGTGACCCCGTCAATCAGGATGCTGTTGACGATGATGAGCTTCTTTGTGGCCTGCATGCTGCGCATCCATTGGGTACCGGCAAAAGCGTCCTTGCCGACATAGGCAAGCGAAGACGGGAGGGAGATGCTGGCCAGCTCGTTGCAGCTTTTGAATGCATCATCACCGATGGTGGTTACGCCCTCAGGAATGGTGACTCTGGTCAGGGAAAGCGGGATGACGGACGATTGATTGCAGATTTCGGTCAGCGGTTTGTCCTCCACCTTCTCCGGAAAGGTGATCTGCTCCTTGCTGAACAGAGCATTGTACCCGATCACGGCAGCGTGATCCTTATAGACGGCATAAATGATGTTATCCTGCGTCACAACCGAATCCGGCGTTTCCTCGGACGGAAGCGCAGAAACCAGCTCACGCTCCGTGAGCTGCTTCTCCTCGGCAGGCTTGCAGCCTGTCACAAGCATACAGGCTGCTGCTGCGGTCAGCAGCAGGGCGGCTGCATTTCTGAGATGCATAATGATTCCTCCAGGTTACGGCAGCACGGCCCGGTGAACGCCTGACGGTGCACCGGGACGGCTGGTTTACTTTTGATCTGTTGCAACATCGGGCATCCGGTAGGTCTTTTTGTACTCCTTCGGTGTCATGCCCATGTAGCGGCGGAATACCTTAATAAAATAGCTCTGTGAGCTGAATGCGAACAGATTGCTGATATCCAGGTCACTGTAGGCGGAATACAGCAGCAATGCCGCAGCGCTTTCCGCCTTCATGCGGTTGACATAGTCGCTGAAGGCAGAACCGGTCTCCGCCTTGAAAATGCGTGAGAGATGTGCTTCGCTGAGCCCAAGCTGTGCAGCCGCATCGCTCAGCAGCACCCTGTCATGCAGATGGCCGCTGATATACTCGATGGTCTTGACAACGGGCTTGGAGTAGACGCCCCGTGTCCGGATGAGGTTCATGCGCCGGGTGTAGTCCTCCAGCATTTCCTTGTGGATTTTGCGGACATCCGTTTCAGTGGTGCTCTCGTCCGCCTTCATGATATAGACATCGCTGAGCCGGTAGGCCTCCTCAGGCGTCATCCCGTGGTGGATGCAGAAGCGGGCGATGAGCGCTGTGGATACGACCATATGATATTTGAGATTGCGCAGGGCATCCCGGCTCAGGACGCCGCAGCCCTCGCTGAACAGGGGAGAGTAGAAGAAGCGCATCATCTCCAGATTCCCCGCAGCAATGCTCTCGTAAAAGGCGATTTCCCGATCAAACGGCGCCCGTTCAAAGTGCTCCTCCCGCTGGGAAAAGAGCTGCTCTGCAATATGCTTTTCCGTCTCACTGCTCATGAGGAAGCCCCCTTTCTGATGTCTTTTTATGTATAGTATAGCATAATCGTGACGAAAAAGCAAGTGGGCAGAGCAACCGGTCACGGAACCCGGAGAGCAGGAATGAATAAAAAATTGTAAAACTGTTGACAAACTATACAGGATGTGTTAAAATATACTGTGAGAATAGTGGCATACTGTGAATTGGATGACTATGAAAATGGAAGATGGAACTAAGAAACGGGAGGAGTTTTTTTATGAAACACACAGTCCGCCGCATCCTTGCTGCCGTGACAGCACTTGGATGCACCGCAGCCCTGCTCCCCGCAGGACTTGTTCACGCCGAGCTGATCGAGGAGGCAAAGGTCATCTATGAGACCGATTTCGAGGACGGCGATGCCTCGAAGTTCTCTCCGAGAGGTGACACAGATACGTCTGTTCTGACCGTTGGCGAGGATGCAGATGCCGGCTCCAAGGTTCTGAACGTCACCGAGCGCTCCAACGGCTGGAACGGCCCGCAGTTCCGGCTGGACGAGATCTGTGAGCCGGGCGTGAAGTACATGGTTTCCGTCAAGGTGAAGGCTGCCTGGTACAATTCCGTCAAGGTCAGCCTGCAATACACCGCCGACGGCGCAGATGAGCCGCATTACGGCAATTTGCAGGAGCAGACCAGCTCCGGCGAGTGGGTGAGCTTTGACAACATCAAGTTCAGCTTCCCGGAGGGCGTCCACGATGTCTATGTCTATGTGGAAGGCCAGGACAAGGCGGATCTTGCCATTGATGATTTCTCGCTGAAAAAAGCGCCCGTCTATGGCATTGAGGAGGATATCCCCGGTCTGAAAAATGTCTATGCGGACTATTTCAAGATCGGTACTGCTGTCACAGAGGGCGAGCTTGCGCCGAAATCCACACAGCAGCTCATTCTGAAGCATTTCAACAGCCTCACCCCCGGCAACGAGCTCAAGCCTGAATCCATGCTTGACCAGGAAGCCTGCAAGGCGCTTGCCGCAGACGGCGATAACACGCAGGTAGCTGTCTCCCTCAAGAGCGCAGCACGGTCGATCCTGAATTTTGCACGGGATAACAACATTCCTGTCCGTGGTCATACGCTCGTATGGCATTCCCAGAC
>JAFXOO010000517.1 GCA_017528675.1 Oscillospiraceae bacterium
AGTCAGATTTTTCGTCAGATTGTATAGAAATGACGCCGCTGGGCTGGCGCCCAGCAAGGAATTTCTGTGCAAGATGACGGAAAAGATGCAAGCAGATGTGCCGCCAAGCCGCCAGGCGGGCTTTGTGCGGTGTTGCCTGAAAATGAAACGGAGGAAGAAACTATGTATGTAACCCCCCAGCAGATGAAGCAGCTTGAAGAACTGACCGACAGGAGCGGTGTCTCCTACGGTGAAATGATGAGCCGTGCAGGGCATGCACTCGCTGAAACCATCATGGAGCGCTATCCTGAGAAACGCTGTGTACTCTTTCTTGCCGGGAACGGCAACAACGGCGGCGACTGCTATGTGGCTGCCCGCATTCTCGGACAGAAGGGATGGCGGCCGGAGATTCTCTCCCCCCTCGGCAAGCCGCATACCTACATCGCCAACACGGCGCTGGAGCTTGCAAGGCAGGAGGGCATCCCGATCTACGAGGAGGCATACGACTTCCTGTTCGGAGAGCCGGAAATCGTGGTGGACGGTCTGTTCGGTACCGGCTTCAGGGGCGAGCTCAGCCCCGGTATGCGCAGCATTCTTGCACGCACAGAGGGAAAAATCCGCATTGCCTGCGATATTCCCAGCGGCGGCAATGCCCTGACCGGCAGTGTGAGTGAGGGAAGTGTGCCGGCAGACCTGACTGTGACATTCGGTGCGGTCAAGCTTGGCATGACGCAGTATCCCCTGCGGAGCTTCTGCGGCGAGATTCTCACGGCAGACATCGGCATCCCGGCTGATGCGTTTGCAACGCTCAGACCTGCGGGCATCCGGGCGCTGGATCAGGCATATCTTGCGGAGCATCCGCTCACGCCCTATGCACCGGATGCCTACAAGCAGAAAAACGGCGAAATCCTTGCGGTTACCGGCAGCAAGAGGATGCGGGGCGCTGCGGTACTGGCGGTGACAGCAGCCATGCGCAGCGGTGCGGGAATGGTGACCTGTGCGGCGCCGGAAAGCGTGCTGTCTGCGGTCATGAACCGCACACCAGAGGCACTCTGTCTGCCGATGGAGGACGATATTGACGGATTCACGCTCTGTGAGGAGAATAAAAATGCGCTGCTTGCGTCACTTCCCGGAAAGGATGTGCTGCTCATCGGCTGCGGACTCGGCGTGACGGATGAGACAACGGAGCTGGTGAAATTCCTGCTTCAGGAGAGCCGCTGCACGGTGATTCTTGATGCGGATGGTCTGAATGCCGTGTCGGGCTGCATAGACTGTATACCGAAGGGACGAACCATCCTGACACCGCATCCCGGCGAAGCGGCAAGACTCCTCGGTACAGACACGGCTGCCGTGCAGGCTGACCGGCAGAATGCGGCGCTGACACTTGCGGAACGAACCGGAGCCACGGTCATCCTCAAGGGTGCCGGGACGATTGTGACGGACGGCAGGGAGATGGCTGTCTGCACGCTGGGCAATCCGGGAATGGCGAAGGCCGGCAGCGGCGATGTCCTGGCGGGCATTACGGCGGCAATTGCTGCCAACCAGCAGCTCAGCATTTTTGACACAGCCTGCCTGGCTGCGGCGGTGCACGCTGCCGCCGGTGATGCGGCTGCACAGAGCTCGCAGCGGTACATGCTTCCGCAGGATGTGATTCTGCACCTTCAGGAGATACTATAAAACTGCAAACTGCAAAAATACAGGAAATCCAAATCACACAAGATGAGTATGAGGTGATGTGATGAAACGTATTTTTGCAGTTTCTGC
>JAFXOO010000518.1 GCA_017528675.1 Oscillospiraceae bacterium
CGGAATGTCTGCGGAGATCAAGGAAGCACAGAAGTGCGGGATAAAAGTCCTTGTGTTCACCGCTGCTGGATTTCGTGAATACAGAGGTTCAGGTGACATGACCGATAATTGCTACGCTGATACTGCAGACGACGTGATTGAATAACCTTCAAGTAAACTTTTACATTTGTTAGTCAGGGCGCGCACTGGCGGACAGATGCTCATAACGGATAACAACCAAGATAACCTGTGATCTGTATATACCAAATCAGGTCTAATGGATGTGTCCGTGTGTACATCTGCTGCCTGCGTGCCCAATTTTGTGGGTAATAGCGTGGCCCGCGCCGTGAGCATCTTCCGCCGATGCGTTCCTTGCAGAAAGGAACGATTATGGAAAACATGAATGTTAACGCTCAGAATACACAGAACGCTGCAGCCGCAACCACTGCTGCACTCCCTGTCATCACCGATAAGACTACGCTCGGTGAGTTGCTTGCTATGCTCGCCCTCGGTGAGAAGCCCCCTGTGCCGACACCGAGAGAGCTGTTCGAGACGCTCGGCACACCGATTGCCGACATGAACGACTGCATTCTCTTCAGCAATGGCTTTGCAATCTACCAGAACTGTACTGGGCGCACTGTTGTCTGGCTCCCGTACTGCACGAGCTTCACCTACTATTTTAATAAGTTGCGAGATGCAGAAAAGGACACACTCTCTGAGAACTATGAACTGCCGGAAGGATTCTTGGAGACGCAGCCGTGGGTGATCGCAGTGACGCTGATTGGGGATCACCGCATTGAGCGCAACAGCATGAATCGCACAGGCAGCCGCAAGGATACAGTTGATCTTGCAAGCAAGGACAAGGGCGACAAGGACGGCGAAATGGAAGAGATCATCGCCGATCCGTTCCGCAGAGCGTTCAACTGGTATGACGGTCACATGGGTGAGAATCCGCAGGATGCTGTTGAGCGCCGTGAGACCAGAGAAGAAATGCTGGCAGCAATGACGGACAAGCAGAGAGAAGTATTCATTATGTATTACAGAGATGGGATGACACAGGATCAGATTGCAGAGGTTATCGGTATTTCACGCCGCACTCTCAGAGAACATCTTACATGTGCTTTGGAAAGGGTGAAAAAATTTTTTTGAAGTAGACCCGCCATTTAGCCCTCTCCCACGACAATATATGAGAGGGCTTGAAAAAACCTCCAACGAAAGAACGGCTGCGGCAGATACTGTGGCCGTTCTCTATTACATTGGTCGCAAGACCAAAACAGAAAGGAAATGCTTATGCCTATTGAAAACAGAGTCCCGAAGAACCGCTACAACGGCAGCGGCACCAACACCGAGAGCCGTAAGGCGCAGCAGACCGCAGGCACGGCTGACCGCAAGCCGGACACGCTGAAGAAGATCGAGGCGGAGATGGACAAGCGTGCTGCTGACATCGCAATCACCGTCAGCGATATGTTCAAGTTCATGGCGATGACGGCTGCAATGCTCCCGAACATGGAGCTGGATACCAGCCTCTTCCGCTTGAAGGTCGATGATGGCGGCATCTTCTTCGAGATCAACCATCCGTTCCGCAAGCGTAAGGAGCGTGACACCTGCGAGGACTGCGATGGCTGCACAGAGGAGCCGGACAACGATGACGATGATGAGGAGGAGGGACTGATTTATGACGGAGACTGAAAAGAAATTCCCTGTGCCGGGACCGGTTCCCGTGGACGCAAAGAAGCTGATTGACGGGCTCGGTACGATCTTCGGCGGTGTCATCCAGCTTCTGGCAGCAATGGAGCCGAACATGGCAAAGGAGCTGGCTGACATGGCGATCAACGGTGTGCCAAAGGAGACTGCGCCGGAGGAAATCAATCCGGATGACTTCGAGGAGATCATCGCTGCTGACGATCTGCCGTTGGATACAGAGCCGGCGCAGGCAGAACAGCAGGAAGCACCGAAGGAACAGCCAAAGAAGAAGGCTGCACCGAAAAAGAAGCAGGAGCAGACCAATCTGACCGCCGACGATCTCATCCGTGTGGTGACGCAGAAGATCAAGAAAGACCGCAGCAACAAGGAAAAGGTGCTGGCATTGCTGAAATCCTACGGTGCTGCAAAGGTCAGCGACATTCCTGCGGACAAGTACGAGGCGTTCCTCACAGATGTATCACAGCTCTGATCGGGAGGTGGCACCATGCCGGATGTTCATGCGCTTCTGAGCGCATCCAGTTCAAAGCAGTGGCTGCACTGTCCGCCGTCCGTTCGCCTGCAGGAGAATTTTCCGAATGAAAGCTCCATCTACGCTGCCGAGGGAACCTACGCCCATGAGGTCTGTGAGTACAAGGTTCGCAAGTATCTGAAGGAGCGTGTGAAGCGTCCGCAGTCCGAGGAATATGACACAGAGGAGATCGAGCAGATCACCGATGTATATGCCGAATTTGTCATTACCATCATTGAGAAGATGAAGGAGAACGGCTGTGAGCCGCTTGCCTTTGTCGAAGAGCGTGTGGATTACAGCCACATTGCCACTTCCGGATTCGGCACAGCAGATATGCTCATCATTGGTAAGGACGAGCATGGCAGAGGACTGCTCCATGTATGTGATTTCAAGACGGGCGCAGGGGTGTTTGTGGATGCAGACCACAACAGTCAGATGATGCTCTACGCGATCGGGGCTTTGGCCGCCTATGGCTTTTTGTATGATATCGAGATCGTGCGTATGAGCATCATCCAGCCCCGTCTTGACAATATCAGCACCTTTGAGTGCAACCGGCAGGAGCTGGAGGACTGGGGTGAGAGCATCAAGCCCATTGCGAAACTTGCCTACGAGGGCAAAGGCGAACAGCATCCCGGCGACTGGTGCCGCTTCTGCCGTGCAAAGCCTGTCTGCAAGGCGTGCGCCGATGAAGCACTGGCGCTCTGCCGGGAGGATTTCCTTGATCTTGATGCCGGAGCATTCGATGATACTGCGGAGGAATCGGATATGACTGCTCCCTATGAAGCGGACACACAGACCGCCGTTTTCAAGCAGCCGGGACTGATTCCTATCAGTGAGCTTGCAGAGATTCTTCCGACGCTGAACAGGATTTCCTCTTGGATCGAGGCGGTATTCGCATTCGTATCCTCCGAGGCGATCAATCACGGTGTACCGATTCCCGGCTATAAGGTGGTCGAAGGGCGCAGCAAGCGTGTATTCACAGATAC
>JAFXOO010000519.1 GCA_017528675.1 Oscillospiraceae bacterium
CAATCCATGAAGAATGCGGCGTTTTCGGCATTTTCTCGGAAAAGGAGTCCAATGTGGCGGCAAGCACCTATTTCGGACTCTATGCATTGCAGCACCGTGGCCAGGAAAGCTGCGGGATGGCTGTTTGTGACCGTGGTGTGATGGTACAATACCGGGAGGACGGTCTGGTATCGGAGGTGTTCACACCGGATGTGCTGCGCCGGCTGGGCATCGGTCAGATGGCGGTCGGCCATGTGCGCTATTCCACAACCGGAGGCCATGACCGTAACAACATCCAGCCCCTTGTGATCCGTCATATCAAGGGGAATCTTTCGCTTGTGCACAACGGCAATCTGACCAATGCTGCCGCCCTGCGAAGCAGGTTTGAGCTGTCCGGTGCGATCTTCCACGGCACCTCTGATACTGAGGCAATTGCCTACGAGATAGTCCGGCATCGCCTGCTGAGCAATTCAACCGAAGAAGCGGTGGAGCGCACAATACCGGAGCTTTGCGGGGCGTATTCCTGTATTGTTATGACCGCACAGAAGCTCATTGCCTTTCGTGACCCGAACGGATTCCGTCCGCTTTGTATCGGAAGGATGCCGGACGGCGCCTATGTGACGGCATCTGAATCCTGTGCGCTGGATGCGGTGGGTGCCGCATTTCTGAGGGAGGTTGAACCCGGCGAAATTGTCATTTTCAGCCGTGACGGCATGCGTTCGGTACGGACACACTGCGGCAGCGCTGTGCCGTCTCTGTGCATTTTTGAATATATCTACTTCGCCCGTCCGGATTCTGTGATCGGCGGTGTTTCGGTGCATCATGCACGCATCAGTGCCGGCAGGCTCCTTGCACAGACAGGCCCTGTGCCGGCAGATGTGGTAATCGGTGTCCCGGATTCCGGACTGGATGCAGCGCTTGGGTATGCGCAGGAAAGCGGAATACCCTATGGGATCGGCTTCATCAAGAACAAGTACATTGGCAGGAGCTTTATCCAGCCGGAGCAGTCGATGCGGGAAAATGCCGTCCGCATCAAGCTGAATGTCATCCGTGAAACGGTGCATGGCAAGCGAGTGGTGATGATTGACGACAGCATTGTCCGTGGTACAACCAGCGCCCGTATGATTCAGCTTTTGCGGGATGCAGGTGCAAGAGAGGTACATGTGCGTATCTCCTCTCCTCCGTTCCTGCACGGGTGCTACTTCGGGGCGGACATTGACTCCGAGGAGCATCTGATCGCCAATCACTATAAGACACCCGCTGAAATTGCGCAGCATATCGGCGCAGACAGCCTTGCATTCCTGCCGGTGAAATCGCTCGGTGCACTCATCGGGCGTTCGGAGGGCTTTTGCAGGGGGTGCTTTACCGGAGACTATCCGGTGGATGTATCCGGTGCCGGCCGGAAAAACAAATTCGACGAAAAAATCAAATAAGAATCCCCCTCACATCCGGTTGTGTTCCGGGTGTGAGGGGGAATTTTTTACATTGTTTCAAGGAGCTTTGCTGCCGCAAGCACAGTTTCCCTCGTGCCGAAGGACGAAAACCGGAGATACCCTTCACCGGCAGTCCCAAAGCCGACGCCCGGTGTTCCTGCGATGCCGTAGTGATACAGGAGCTTGTTGAAAAAAGCCCATGATCCGTTGCTGTCCGGTGATTTCAGCCAGACATAGGGCGCATTTTCCCCGCCGGTACTGTAGATGCCTGCCTTTGTCAGCGCTGCCTTCAGGATATGTGCATTTTCCATATAATAGGCAATATCCGCATGTACCGCTGCCTGTCCTTCATCTGAGAAGACTTTCTCGGCGCCACGCTGGATGATGTAGCTGGTGCCGTTGTATTTCGTGGCCATGCGCCGCATCCACATGGCATGCAGTGAAGCTCCGTCTACGACGAGAGTACGGGGCACGATTGTCCACCCGCAGCGTACTCCGGTGAAGCCTGCCATTTTGGAAAGGGAATTGATCTCTATGGCACAGCGTTCTGCGCCCGGCAG
>JAFXOO010000520.1 GCA_017528675.1 Oscillospiraceae bacterium
ACCTTTCTCATCTCACCGGAGGGCAGACGGATCAGTGCGAAGCCGTTCTCCTTACCCATGAGCTGAGCCATGTTACCAGCGGATCTTACGAGCTGAGCGCCCTTGCCGGGATACAGCTCAATGGCATGGATGAAGGTACCAACCGGGATGTCCTCGAGCTTGAGGGCGTTACCAGGCTTGATATCTGCATCGGAACCAGCGCGAACAACATCGCCGACCTTCAGGCCGTGAGGAGCGAGGATGTATCTCTTCTCGCCGTCCTCGTACTGTACGAGTGCGATGAATGCGCTTCTGTTCGGATCGTACTCAAGGGTCTGAACGGTAGCGTTCATAGCTTCCTTGTCACGCTTGAAATCAATGATACGGTACTTTCTTCTGTTGCCGCCGCCTCTGTGGCGAACCGTAATGCGGCCATAACTGTTGCGGCCGCTCTTCTTCTTCAGCGGCTCGAGCAGGCTCTTCTCCGGGCCTTCCTTGGACAGTACAGAGTAATCTGTAACAGTCATCTGGCGGCGGGAGGGAGAGGTAGGCTTGTAGCTCTTGATTGCCATTTATCTTTCAACTCCTAAACATGTTATTATCGGGAACATGATTCCCATACCTGAATGGGACTTTAATTAGAACATACCCTCGAAGAACTCGATGGTACCTCTCTTCTTGTCACCCTTCTTGGTGCCCTTAGCATTTGCCGGCTCCGGATTAACGGTAACGATCGCCTTCTTGTAGGAAGCGGTCTTGCCGACGAATCTGCCCATTCTCTTCTGCTTGCCGTCGCAGTTCACGGTGTTCACCTTGGTGACCTCAACGTTGAACAGCTCCTCAACGGCCTGCTTGATCTCCAGCTTGTTAGCATCCCTTGCAACCTCAAAGGTGTACTTGTTCAGCGGCAGATTATCGGTTGCCTGCTCGGTGATGATCGGGCGGATGATGATGTCCTGTGCTGCCTTCATTATCTGTACACCTCCTCGATCTTTGCAATTGCATTCTTCGGAGCAATGAACTTGCCGCCGTTGAGAATGTCATATACATTCAGCGTGCCGACTGTTGCAGTCTTGACACCGGGGATGTTGGCTGCGCTTCTGTATACCTTCGGCTCAGCCTCAGCGGTAACGATCAGTGCCTTCTTCTCAACGCCCAATGCATTGAGCATAGCAGCGATCTTCTTGGTCTTGAACTCATCCATGGTCAGGGTATCGAGAACGATCAGGTTACCCTCCTGTACCTTGGAAGAAAGTGCGGACTTCATAGCCAGTCTGCGAACCTTCTTGTTCAGTGTATATCTGTAGCTTCTCGGCTTCGGACCGATTGCAACGCCGCCGTGTGTCCACTGCGGTGCTCTTGTGGAGCCCTGTCTTGCGTGACCTGTACCCTTCTGTCTCCACGGCTTCTTGCCGCCGCCACGAACCTCGGTACGGGTCAGCGTGGACTGTGTGCCCTGGCGCTGGTTAGCAAGGTAGTTCAGAACTACAGCATGCATCACGGAAACATTCGGCTCGATGCCAAAGATCGCATCGTTCAGCTCAGTCTCGGAGACTGCGCTGCCGGCCATATCATAAACTTTAACTGTTGCCATTGACGTTTCCTCCTTTCCTTACGCCTTCACACTGTCAACGATAGTTACAATGCCGCCCTTCGGGCCCGGGATCGCACCCTTGATGGCGATCAGGTTGTTCTCAGCGTCAACCTTGACGATCTCCAGATTCTGAACGGTAACCTTCTCGGCACCCATCTGGCCAGCCATGCCCTTGCCCTTATAGATACGGGACGGAGAGGAGCATGCGCCCATGGAACCTGCCTGTCTGTGAACAGGGCCAGTACCGTGAGTTTCCTTCAGTCTGTGCTGGTTGTGACGCTTGATCGGACCCTGGTAACCCTTACCCTTGCTGGTACCGGAGACATCCACGATGTCGCCTGCTGCAAAGGTGTCTGCCTTAATCAGGCTGCCTGCTTCCAGGTCGCAGTTCTCAAACTTGAACTCCTTGAGAGCCTTCTTGTAGCCTGCGTTAGCCTTGTCGAAGTGACCCTTCATCGGCTTGTTGACTCTGGTTGCCTTCTTGTCACCGAAGCCGAGCTGAACTGCCGCATAACCGTCGTTCTCTACAGTCTTGACCTGTACAACGGCGCAGGGACCAGCCTCTACAACGGTAACCGGGATTACCTTGCCGTTTTCATCAAAGATCTGCGTCATGCCGATCTTCTTGGCGATAATACCTTTTTGCATTGTGTTTCCTCCTTGTTTGGTTATTGGTCGGAAATCCGACTTGACCAGGCCATTGGTCAGTGCCCTCACGGCTCCTGACGTGACCGGGATTCAATCGCACCTCCCACTTTGCATCCGGGAAGTGCCTGCCGCAGCTCGTGATGAAGCTTACTTAGCCTCCATTACGATGTCCACACCTGCGGGGAGCTCGAGCTTCTGGAGTGTCTCCATGGTCTTGGGAGTGGGACGGAGAACATCAATCAGACGCTTGTGGGTACGCTGCTCAAACTGCTCACGGCTGTCCTTGTACTTGTGTACGGCTCTCAGGATTGTTACGATTTCCTTTTCAGTGGGGAGCGGGATCGGACCGGATACAGATGCGCCGCTTCTCTTGGCTGCCTCAACAATCTTTGCTGCCGCAGAATCCACAGTTGCGTGCTCATAGCCCTTGATCTTGATTCTGATCTTTTCGCTTACTGCCATTACTTTCTTTCGCCTCCTTGAGTGGTCTGGAGGGCGTTTTCCAGGATTGCTGCTGTCACACCCAGCCGGGTGTTTCATCCCCTCTATGCCAAAAAACCGAAATCCTTGCATCTGGATTCCGGGCATAGTGCAGACATGTACACTGACAGCACAGTCACCCCGTCGTAACCCGGAATGAGCCTTCCTGCTTAAGGCTGTCAATTGCACATACTGTGTCAGCTATCCTTGTCGCCCGGTTTAAAATCGGACATACTCCGTGAAAATTCCCCGACATACCGCCGGCAACCTTTCACTTCATCGCATATCGTGTCCAGCCTGAGCTGAACCTTATACAGTATACCACACTTTCTATATAATGTCAAGAGTTCCGGAGCCATTTCACGTCCGAAAATGTAAACTTTTTATGAACAACTGCATTTTATCAGTTCTGACGAATTTTTCGGTTGCATTTGTGCAGTATGACGGGCGGCAGCGGTGCTGTTCCGCTGCCGCTCCTCCTCACATCTTTCCTTTATAATAGAAGAATGAACCGAATACGGCAAGTGCAAACACTTGCAGTACACAGAACAGCGTCAGGCTGACAGTTATGCTGAAAAAGGCACTCACAATGATACCGAGATAGAGCGCCACGAGCAGAATCAGACATGCCGCGCGGCTGGTTTCTCTGCTGATTGCCTGATTCCGTTCATCTGTCGCCTTGATGTACTGCTCCCGCAGCTTGTCCTCATTTTTCAGCAGCACCGTCATTCTTGCTGCAACAAATGCTCCGATGAGGATTCCGGAGACCAGCACACCCGCCAGCAGCCCCCGTGCATACTCCGTGACCTCGCCTGCCAGGCTTCTGATCAGCCATGTGCTACTCGGTGCCGCAAGGCACATACAGATCGCCAGTCTCTGGCGGAATGTCAGTTTTTTGCGATATTCTTCCATTGTCATAGTAATCACTCCTTATAAATTCTCATCGCCTTCAAAGACAAACAGCTCCTCAATCGTGATCCCGAAGAATTGCGCTGCCTTATGAGCGAGCGTCAGAGAAGCATTGTACTTCCCGTTTTCCAGTGAAATGATGGTCTGCCTTGTGACCCGTAGTGCATCCGCAAGCTCCTGCTGTGTGACCTTACGGGCCTTGCGCAGCTCCTGGATCCTGTTCTGCAAGTGCTCACCTCCCAAATCAGTATGTAAAGCTCACCTTACAATTTTAGTATAGCACACTTTACATCATTTGTCAAGTCCCCTTTACATATTTTTTCTGATTTTCCCGCTATTGACAAAATCCGCCGCATCTCTTATAATAATAGATAGAACCATCCAACGAAAGTGAGGTATACCATGTCTGCTGTATATACTCAATGGACTGCCGTCTGGGGAAACGCCATCTCCATCCGCATGCGCCGTCCCGAAAACTACGGCCGTGACCTGACGCTGCGCTATCCCATCACCATGCTGCTCAGCGGCTCTGCCATCCGCATCACGCTCGATAATTTCTGCGGAACCGTCCCGGTGACCGTCAGCTACGTCACCATCGGCCGCATCGAGGAGGGCTCCACAGTCCGGCTCAGCTCCCTGCGCCGCCTGACGTTCAACGGCAAGGAGCAGGTCACGCTCCAGCCCGGTGAGCGTCTGCGGAGCGATCCCCTCCCCTACCGCATTGAACGTGGCGAGAAGCTTGCTGTCAGTCTGTATTTTGCGGATTTCACAGAGCTGCGCTCCGCAGTCAGCATTACGGGGCCGCTCTCCGGCGGCTATTTTGCAGTCGGAGATTATGCCGACTGTGCTGTGCTGCCGCAGGATCTGTCCAACAAGACGAATGTTTACTACTTCCTGACGGATATTGAAGTCGAAACAGAGCAGAACGCCCGCACGATCATCTGCTACGGAGATTCCATTACTGCGCAGGCATGGCCGGATTATCTGATGCAGCGCCTTCTGAAGCAGGAAAACGGTCACACCGCAGCCGTCCGCAAGGCCGCAAGCGGCACCCGGATCCTGCGCCAGTATGACTGTATCACCTATGATTCCTACGGACTCAAAGGCAGCACCCGTTTCCCCCACGAGATCCCTGTCGCCGGTGCCGATGCCATCATCATCCAGCACGGCATCAACGACATCATCCATCCCGTCGGCACGGACACGAACCCGTTCCGGCCGTGGAGCGATCTGCCGACCGTGGACAATCTGATCGACGGTCTGCGGAAATACATCGGCTACGCCAAGGACTGCGGCCTGAAGGTCTATCTCGGCACGCTGCTGCCCATCGAGGGCTGGCGTACCTATGCCCCCCTTCCGTGAGGCGCTTCGTTCGGAGCTGAACGAGTGGATGCGTACCACCAAGGAGGTTGCCGGATGCATTGACTTTGATGAAGCCGTCCGGGATCCACGGCATCCGACCGCATTTGCACCGGGCTTTGACAGCGGCGATCATCTCCATCCAAGCCAGAAGGCCTATCAGCATATGGCAGATATCATCCCAGAGAAACTGCTGCGCTAAAACATACTGATTGTATACAAAACTGTATTTTTATGAAAATTGCTTGACAAACCGGTGGATTTGTGTTAGAATAGAAAAGCAGTCCGGTTGAGGCTGTAAGGAAAATGCGAGTGTGCTGGAATTGGCAGACAGGCTAGCTTGAGGTGCTAGTGTTGGAAACGACGTGTGGGTTCAAGTCCCGTCACTCGCACCATTTTCCTTTTATAGTGTGGAAAGATGGCTGAGCTGGTCTAAGGCGCACGACTGGAAATCGTGTATGCGTTAATAGCGCATCGAGGGTTCGAATCCCTCTCTTTCCGTAGTATTGGCACCCCAGTTTTGATAAAATTGGGGTGCTTTGTTTTATCTGAATGCGGATCATCCAGGGAAACGATTGCTGCGTTTTTGGCACAATTATTGTACCGAAAGTGCGTCTGCGGCGCTTTGACCCTTTGCTGATTCATGCAAATTTACTAATTCCGGTAAAAATAGTATAAAAAAGCAAATCAGCACTTCCATAAATAATGGCAGGTATTGCTTTTTCGTCAGTGATGTTGTATAATATAGTAGTAAGAGCCCCCTGCTTGCTCGTGCAAAGGGCATTCAATAGTGTGGGGAACTACATCTTATGAAAAGTGAAAAGGCGAAAAGAAACAAATCACAAAGGACGTCAAAAATAGGGGATAGGATTGGGAGTGAATATCAGATTATGATAAGCAGATTACAGAATTTCAGGTACCGCAAAGCTGCCCTGGCATTTGCTGATGCGTTGATTATTTCGGTATCCGGCATCATCTCGAATTATATTCTGCTTGCACTGCATGCCGGAATCAGTCACAAACAGTTATCTATCAGCATTGTATTGTCCGTCATCAACTGCCTCGGCGGGTTGCTGATCTGCGGTGCATATAATAAGCTATGGCGGTATTTCAATTTAAAGGACTATTTATCCTGCATCAACGGGGTGCTGATCGGCATTGCTGTATCCTGCATTTTCACATTTCTATTACATGGCACAATTCCGCTTTGGTACGTTTGCCTGCATACCACGCTGACGATCATTGGTATCTGCGCATTCCGCTTTATTTTCAAGCGGACGTTCATAGACCTGACAGAAGCAGGGCGGCACGAGGCGAAACACAAGCGCACCATGATAATCGGCGGCGGACAGGCCTGCAAAATGCTTCTCAGTGAGATACAAAATGCGAAGAATTCGCCGTATACCGAGGACAAGTCAACGGCTGTGTTTGATCCGGTCTGCATCATTGACGATGACCGTTCCAAGATCGGCACGATGATCTGTCATACGCAGATCGTGGGGACAACGGCGGAGATTGAGAAGTTTATCCACGAATTTGAGATTGAACAGATCGTATTCTGCATTCCGTCCTGTCTGGAGGACGAGCGCAAGCGGATCCTGGATATCTGCTCAAAAACAGAGCTGCCCATCAAGGTCATTCCGTTCCTTGGAAATCTCCTGTTTGATGATGCCCACACCACGCTGCTCGGTCAGGTGCGTGACATCAGAGTGGAGGATCTCCTCGGACGTGATCCGATCAAATTTGATAATGCCGATATCAAAGAATTCATTTCCGGCAAGATCTGCATGGTGACGGGCGGCGGCGGTTCGATCGGTTCGGAGCTGGTGCGTCAGATTGCCAAATACGACCCGAAGCAGATCATCATTGTGGACATCTATGAGAACAATGCCTATGATATTCAGCAGGAGCTGATCGAGGAATACGGCAAGGATCTGAACCTCATTGTCCGTATCGCCTCCGTGCGGGATTATTACCGCATGAATCAGCTTTTCAACCAGTTTCATCCGCAGGTGGTGTTCCACGCAGCGGCACACAAACACGTTCCGCTCATGGAGGACAGCCCGATGGAGGCAATCAAGAACAATGTCATCGGTACGTTCAATGTGGCGACTTTGTCACAGTTCCATAATGTCCGGAAATTCGTTATGATCTCCACGGATAAGGCGGTCAACCCGACCAACTGCATGGGCGCATCGAAGCGCTGCTGTGAGATGATTGTGCAGTATCTCTCCAAGCAGCCCGGCTGCAAAACGGAGTTTGTCACCACGAGATTCGGCAATGTCCTCGGCTCCAACGGCTCTGTGATTCCGAAATTCAAGCGGCAGATTGAGCACGGACAGCCCGTGACTGTCACGCACCCGGACATCATCCGCTATTTCATGACGATTCCGGAGGCGGTCAGCCTTGTGATGGAAGCCGCAGCAATTGCGCACGGCGGCGAGATTTTCGTGCTGGATATGGGACAGCCCGTCCGCATCGTGCAGCTTGCGGAAAACCTCATCCGGATGTACGGGAAGGTACCGTATAAGGATGTGAAGATCGAATTCACAGGCCTGCGTCCTGGTGAGAAGATCAAGGAAGAACTGCTCATGAATGAGGAAGGCTTGCAGAAAACGAAAAACGAGCTGATCTTCATTGGCAGGCAGATTGACATTGATGATGATGCTTTTATCATGCAGCTTCGCAGTCTGCGTGATGCAGCGCTCGAAAACAACGAGGCAACTGCGATTCGGGCACTCCACGAAATGGTGCCGACCTTTGTGACGCCGGAGGAGTTTAACAAGAAGTTTATCACGACCACTGCCAAGGCGGAACCAGAAGAAAAGACAGAAGAAAAGGAAGAAGCAAAAGTCCCGGTATCGGTGTAAGAATTGTTTTAGGCAACACCGCACAGAGCTGGTGGTGCAGATGCGCAGCCAGATTTTTCGTCAGATTGTATAGAAATGACGCCGCTGGGGTGGCGCCCAGCAAGGAATTTCTGTGCAAGATGACGGAAAAGATGCAAGCAGATGCGCCGCCAAGCCGTCAGGCGGGCTTTGTGCGGTGTTGCCTTATGTACTATGAAAGGAATACAGAAGCATGAATCAAAGTTACTCCATAAAGGATATCATCAGGCTGCTCTTGTCTCATATCTGGCTGATTGTAGTCATCACAATCATAGGTGCCGGTGTGGCATTCGGTATTTCCAGGTTCTTCCTGCCGCTGCAATATTCATCGCACATCACGATGTATGTGCAGAGTTATACCGGCATCACCGAGAACGCCAATAATGTGAACAACATCAGCAATTCCAAACAGCTTGTCAATACCTATATGGAGGTGCTGAAGGACGATGCTGTCATGAATGCTGTTGCGGAAAAGCTGTCAAAGCAGTTTGATGAGAATGTGCTTTCAGAGAATTTTACCATCATTGATAACGGAAAGATCACACCGGCGTCGATACGTTCCTGCCTTGCCATTTCGTCTGTGACCGATACCTCTGCGGTAAAGGTGACTGCGACTGCCGAAAACGCTGAAGTTGCGGCAGCAATCTGCAATGACCTGACACATGTCGCACCGCAGTATGTGGAGGAAGCCGTAGGCGTCGGCTCGATCAATACAATAGATACCGCCAAGGTCTACAATACCCCTGTCGCTCCGAACACCCTGAAAAACACCGCAGTTGGCGCAGCAGCAGGCTTTATGCTGATCGTGCTGATCATATTCCTGATCGACTTCTTCGACAACACGATCAAGGATACGGATGCCCTTGGCAAGAAGTACAACAAGGCGATCATTGGCGAAATACAGGTATTCGGTGACAATAAAAAGAAACGGGAAACCGATGATGACCATGTGAAGCTGACCGATAAAGAAACCCCCT
>JAFXOO010000521.1 GCA_017528675.1 Oscillospiraceae bacterium
GCTTCCTTTCCGGGCTTGTGCAGCAGGATCCGGCACTGGTTGCCTTCGGGACGCTGCACCCGGAGAACGAAAATGCCGCAGAGATTCTACAGGAATTCCGGCGCTCCGGGCTTTCCGTGCTCAAGCTGCATTCGGATTTCCAGCGCTTTCCGATTGACGATCCGGCCATGTATCCGGTCTACCGGACAGCAGCGGCACTCGGATTGCCGATCCTGTTCCACATGGGTGACAAGAAGCTCGATTTCTCGCATCCACGCCGTTTACGAAAGGTGCAGCAGGACATTCCGGAGCTGACCATCATCGCTGCACACATGGGCGGATACCAGCACTGGAGCGAAGCGCTTACGCTGTTGCAGCCCTCAGAACGGCTGTTGTTTGACCTGTCGAGCACGCTGCAATTTGTAGACGGTTCGCTCGTCAGGGCATTTCTGGAAAAATTCGGAGAGACGCAGTTTTTCTTCGGCACAGATTTTCCGATGTGGGAACCGGCACAGGAGCTTGAACGGCTGTTGTCCTTCGGCTTACCGGAGGATACGCTGCAAAAGCTACTGAGCGGGAATTTTCAGCAATTTATAGCGAAAACTGAGAGAGCCTGATGCAGGCTCTCTCAGCTTATCGGTACGATTCTTTTCAGGGGGGGATTTACGCCATATGCTGTAATTCCTCAATATTGAACGGTGTCTGCTGGTAGACGCAGTAGTTGAGCCAGTTGGAATACATCAGGTTTGCATGGCAGCGCCAGGTGAATTTGGGGTCACACTTGGGATTGTCACCCGGAAAATAACCGAAGGGAACGTCGATGGGAAGTCCTTTTTCAAGATCCCGCAGATATTCCTCCTGCAATGTGCAGCGCTCATATTCATTGTGACCGGTCAGATAGAACTCCCTGCCGTTGCGGTTGGCAACGATATACACACCCGCCAGCGGGGAATAGGACAGGATCTCCAGCTCCGGCACCTTCTCGATGTCCTCCCGCCAGATCTCGGAATGCCGGGAATGCGGCACGGGGAATTCATCATCAAAGCCACGCAGGAGGGGATTGGAGGATTCAGCCTTGTGCGGGAATACGCCGAACAGCTTCTTTTCCAGCGCATGCTTCGGCACGCCGAAGTGATAATACAGACCAGCCAGTGCTGCCCAGCAGATATACATTGTCGAGTAGACATGCGTCCTTGACCATGTCATGATCTCGCACATTTCATCCCAGTAGTCCACTTCCTCAAACGGCATGTGCTCCACGGGTGCGCCGGTGATGATAAGGCCGTCATAGAAGCCGTCCTTCACCTCCGGGAAGGTTTTATAGAATGTGTCGAGGTGTGTGGCGGAGGTGTTGCGGGAGACATGTGCCACTTGCAGAAGCTCAATATCCACCTGCAACGGCGTATTGCTGAGGAGGCGCATGAGCTGCGTCTCCGTTTCAATTTTTTTCGGCATGAGGTTCAGGATGAGCACACGCAGCGGACGGATGTCCTGGTGCTCTGCACGGAACTTAGACATGACAAAGATGCCTTCTTTTTCGAGTGTTTCATAGGCGGGCAGATCTTTTGGGATACGGATCGGCATGACATTTACCTCCTTATAGAATTTGGTGGGAGTTCTATAGATGGCTTTTTGCGGACTTGACGCCCGCTCAGGGAGGGCGAGCAGCCCTCCCTGAACCCTCCTCGGCAGGAGGCTGAGCCTCCTGCACCTGCATCTTGTTTCACTCCCGGAGTGCCCCTTTACGGGGAAAACAGGTGCCTTCGGCAGGAACCGGAGGCACCGTGGGGATTATACGGGATGGATCTGCTTTTCGGCGTCGCCGTGCGTGCCGTCAAGTGCAAACTTCGCATCTCTGCGCTTCTCGAAGAACTTGACAGCCACCTGACCGAACTGTGCATAGCTGAGGACATCTTCCTCGCTCTCTGCCCATTCGGCGCACTCCTTGCGGAGCTTTTCGAGCTCCGGTTCGAGCAGGTCTGCCGGACGGCAGTCGATCGGCTCGGCATCACCGATGATCTTCTTGCGGAACTCAGGATCAATCGGCACCGGTGTCTGGCCGTATTCGCCCCGGACAATGCCCTTGAATTCCTTGGTGACGGTCTTGTAGCGCTCGCCGGTCAGAACGTTGAACACAGCCTGTGTGCCGACGATCTGGGAGGACGGCGTTACGAGCGGCGGGAAGCCTGCATCCTGGCGCACTCTCGGCACCTCGGCAAGCACCTCGCCCAGGAGATCCTCCTTGCCTGCCTGCTTGAGCTGGGACAGGAGGTTCGAGAGCATACCGCCCGGTACCTGATAAATCAGTGCGCCGGCATCGGCTGCGAGCATCTTCTGGTCGATCAGGCCGGATTCGATGTACTTCTTGCGCAGACCCATGAAATAGTCACGGATCTCGTTAAGCAGCACGAGGTCAAGGCCGGTGTCATACTCGGTGCCCTGGAAGGCTGCAACCATGGACTCGGTCGGCGCATGGGAGGTACCCAGTGCAAGCGGAGACATGGCGGTGTCGATGATGTCGGCACCTGCCTCAACGCCCTTGAGCAGGCACATGGAAGCCAGACCGGAGGTGTAGTGTGTGTGCAGGTCGATCGGGAGATCCACAGCGGACTTGATGGCCTTGACAAGCTCAGCCGTTCTGTAGGGCGTGAGCAGGGCAGCCATGTCCTTGATGCAGATGGAATCCGCACCGGCCTTGGCGATCTTCCTGGCATATTCCACATAGTATTCATCTGTAAACACTTCACCGGTGGTGAAGGACATTGCCACCTGCACCTCAGGCTTCTTCCCGTCACGGGAGGCCTTCTTGGCTGCGTTGATGGCGGTCTGGAGGTTGCGGATGTCGTTGAGCGCATCGAAGATACGGATCACGTCGATGCCGTTCTCCACGGACTTCTGGACAAATTCCTCCAGCACATC
The DNA here is from genome assembly GCA_017528675.1 of Oscillospiraceae bacterium. GTDB lineage: Bacteria > Bacillota > Clostridia > Oscillospirales > Ruminococcaceae > UBA3855. The sequence continues at coordinate 2,899 of JAFXOO010000521.1, forward strand.
GTCTGCATAGTGACGGTAGCCAAGCATATTCTGGCCACGGAACAGCATTTGCAGGCGGGTATCAGGCATTTCACGGCGCAGCGTGCGCAGTCTCTCCCACGGATCCTCATTCAGGAACCGCAGGCAGGCGTCAAACGTTGCACCGCCCCAGCACTCGATGGAATTGAAGCCGACCTCGTTGAGCTTACCGAGAATCGGACGCATATCATCGAGCGTCATGCGGGTGGCCAGCAAGGACTGGTGCGCATCACGCAGGACGGTCTCGGTGATTCTGATTTTTTTAGCCATAGCAATCAAAAACCTTTCTGTGAGGTATTGTCGGCTTACGCCGACTCAGGAGGGAGCGGGGAGCCCCCGCTGGCAGATTGCCCCTCCTAAACCTCCCTCGGCAGGAGGCTGAGCCTCCTGCACCTGCATCATATCTGATGCCAAAGGGAGAAACTGGTTAAAATCAACCAACTGTTGCCAGGGTGTCGCCGCTCTGGACGGAGTCGCCCTTCTTGACAACGATGCTGGTCACGGTGCCGTCGCACGGTGCGACAATGTCGTTCTCCATCTTCATGGCCTCAAGCACCATGATGACATCGCCCTTGGAAACGCTCTGACCCTGGGATGCCTTCACATCGAGGATCGTGCCGGGCATCGGAGCGGTAACCTTCTCACCTGCGCCTGCTGCTGCCGGAGCCGGTGCTGCGGGAGCCGGAGCTGCCGCCGGAGCGGGAGCTGCTGCCGGAGCCGGTGCTGCTGCGGGAGCTGCGCCTGCGCCGATCTCCTCGACTGCGACGTCGTAGGATTTGCCGTTGACTGTTACATTGAATCTTTTCATATGTATTTACCACCAATCTGTAATTTTAAGGATTCTATGGAACTCACTTATAATGGGAAGGGGGAGTTTCGGGGCTGCGCCCCGCACCCGCTTCTCTGAAAAGCAGGCTTTTCAGAGCTTCCTTTTACCACCAATCTTAAATATTATGGGTCATCCGTCAGAACGGGAGATTATTGTGCTTTCTCGGAAGATTTGTCACACGCTTGCCTTCAAGCATGGACAGCGCCGTGCTCAGTGTGCTGCGCAGGTCGGCAGGCGAGATGATCTCATCGAGGACGCCGAGCTTTGCTGCGGAGAGCGCAGATGCCTGATTCTCGGTGTACTCCTTGGCGAGTTCCTTGCGTCTTGCTGCAAGGTCATCGCAGCCCTTGAGCTTGTCATGCCACAGGAATTCCACTGCGGATTCCGGCATGAGCGGTGCAATATAGGCATTTTCCAGCGCATAGGCGAAGTCGGCATTGCAGCCCTTGCCGGCGAGTGCGACAAACACAGGGCCGACTGCCTTGCCGGTAACCACGGAAATCTTTGCCGTGGTCGCCTCAGCATAAGTACCTGCCAGACGGGTCAGTGCACGGACGGCACCGGTCAGCTCAGTCTCAGCATCGCCGTCAAAGCCCAGTGTATCCACAAGCGTGATGACCGGGATGGAGAAAGCATCGCACAGACGGACAAAGCGGGATATTTTAGCGCAGTCTGCCTCGGTGAGCTTCGCATCGGTCTTGCTGGTTGCGGCAATGCCGACGGTCGAGCCGCAGACAGTGGCAAGTGCGGTGTAGGCGGCACCGGCATAGTCTGCATACAGCTCGGTCACGCTGCCGCCGTCTGCAAAGCTGTCCACATAGGATGCCAGATCGCTGCCGGCTGCGGCTGCGGGAGCCTCAAATTCCATGCAGGGAGTGAATGCCATATTGTTGACCGGCAGGAGATTGACAAGTGCACGCACCTTTGCAAAGGCATCTGCATCATCCTCAGCAGTCATGGCTGCGATGCCGTTTGCGGCACAGGCCTCTGCGCTGCCTGCACCATCCGCAAAGCCGGGGGTCAGGAACAGCTCGGCATTCCGGGTCATAACAACGAAATCCGCTGCGCATGCTGCCATTGCGGCGCTGCCTGCGCAGACACCTGCGATGACTGCAATCTGCGGAACCACGCCGGAAAGCGCAGAGGTGCGCTTCATCAGCAGGCTGTAGGCATTGAGGGAAGCGCCAGAACCGCCGTCCAGGAATGCACCGTGGGAATCCCAGATACCGATCACCGGTGCACCGGTCTTGGCGGCCAGGGTGTAGACCTTGGAAATTTTCTCAGCGTGTGCAGGGCCGACTGCACCGCTGTTCACGCTCTGATCCTGCGCAAAGGCATAGACCGGATTGCCGTTGACATAGCCGAAAGCCGTCACAACGCCTGCCGGTGCATCCTTTTCCATGACGCAGGAGCCGATCTCCTGATAGGATCCCTCGTCAAACAGCGCAGCAAGGCGGATCCTTGCCGGGCTGGCTGCATTTTTCTCCATCTGCATAGTATCGATCCTTCCTAACTTTAAAACTAAAAGGCAAACAAAAAGCATAGACGGTCTATCAGAAGGCCGCCGTGCCCGTTGCATACACTTCTATCATACTATTTTTTTCGCTTTTTTTCAAGTATTTGCGGGGTTGTCCCTGCAATTTTTGCAGTTTTCCATAACATCCGCAATCCGTTGCAGGATATTTTCGTCATTTTGTATAAAGCGCAGCATCTTCAGACGCTCCAGCATTGCGGAGTCCGTAATCCGGAACGCTGCACGCTCAATGCCCCGCAGTTCCGCCTTGAACAGGACAGAGCGCACAAGCCCGTCGCAGTAGTTGAGGTCGTGGCCGTCCTGCAATGCATAGATCACTACCTGCTCCGGTTCGTAGGCATAGATGATATAGCCCCTGACCGTGTCATCCTCCTGTACCTCTGTCAGGTGGAAATCCTCCGGCAGCGAAAGACCGGCGAGCAGCTCTGTATAGGCGGAAAAATCCTTTGTTTCGACAATTGACAGCATGGCTTTACTCCTTTCCGATGGCGTTGCGGATGGCACGCAGCTCCTCTGCGGTCAGGTCACGCCATTTTCCGGGGGCGAGCATACCAAGCTTGAGCGGGCCGACCGATGTCCGGCGCAGGCGTGCCACCTCCAGGCCAACAGCCTCGCACATGCGGCGGATCTGGCGGTTTCTGCCCTCCCGGATGGTGATCTGGAGCACAACACGCCCCGGCTCGTTTGTCATGACAACGACAGAGGCGGGCAGCGTCTTTTTGCCGTCGAGTTCAATGCCGTCCGCAAGCGCCACGAGCTGTTCCTCAGTGACGGAGGGACGGACGGTCACCCGGTAGGTCTTGCTGACATGCCGGGACGGGTGCATGATGCCGTTCGCAAAGCTCCCGTCATTCGTGAGCAGCAGGAGGCCTTCGGAATTGCGGTCGAGCCGTCCGATCGGATAGACACGCTCCTCCACATCCTCAAGCAGATCCATCACGCAGCGGCGCTCAAGCTCGTCCGAGACAGTCGTCACATAGCCTCTCGGCTTGTGGAGCATAATGTAGCGCAGCTTCTTTTTTTTCGGTACATTGATTTTCTGACCGTCCACCGTGATGATGTCACGGGGATCTGCCTTGTCACCGAGCCCGACAGGCCGGCCGTTGCGCTGCACTCTGCCCTGCCGGATCAGCTCCTCTGCCTTGCGGCGGGAGCAGAAGCCTGCATCGGCAAGCAGCTTTTGAATTCTGATGGTCGCCATTTTGTGTAACTCCTCTCTGGAGATCAGTCGGATTTCTCTGACGCAGAAGGGAAAGCCCTGCACCGCTGTTTACGAAGTGCGGCGTGCAGGCTTCCACAGCCGTTCCCAGATATGTTTCTTTGGGTGCTCTGCCGGACGGGCAGGCACGTTTTCCGCCGCGATGAGCGGTACGGAAGCGATTTCCCGCTCCTGGTAATAATAGACCAGCGCTCCGAGGACATCTCCCTCGCAGACCGGCGCATAGGCAAACGGCGCACGCCGGACAGCCGTGCGGATGCCGGACGGAATGCCGTCCGGAGCGCCGATGGTGACGCTTTCTGCGGGCTGTACGGCAGTCTTTTCCTGTACACCGCCTGCTACCGGAACTGCCGGAAGCGCCGGGGCGGGGAGTACTGCCGGCCGGATACGGGAAAAGCCGTAGTCGTACAGCCGCATATGGTCGTTCCAGTCATCTGCTGCATGAAGTGTCACGCAGATGAGCGTTACGCCGTCACGTTCACAGGCCGAAACAAGGCAGCGCCCTGCCTCATCTGTAAAGCCCGTCTTGACGCCGATCACGCCGTCATACAGCTTCAGCAGCTTATTGGAATTGTAGAGTGTCCGCTCATAGGGCGGATTGCCGAAGCGGAGCGTTTTTGCCTGCTCGCAGCACATGCTTCGGAAGGTTTCACTGCGCATCGCCTCCCGGGTGAGGAGCGCCATATCATACGCAGATGCGCCGTGCCCCTCGCCTTCCAGACCCGATGGCGTGACAAAAAACGTGTTCTGCATGCCGATTTCCTTTGCACGGGCATTCATCCGGACTGCAAAATCCGGGATGCTCCCTGCAATGCGGACGGCTGCGGCGTTGGCTGCATCGTTGCCGGAGGGCAGCAGCATGCCGTAGCACAGTGCCCGCAGGGTGACGATGTCGCCCTCCTGCAATCCCATCGAGGAACCCTCCACACGGATGGCGTCCGGATCGACGCAGAATTCCGTGTCGAGATCGCCGTGCTCAATGGTCAGGAGCGTGGTCATGATCTTGGTGGTGCTTGCCATCGGACGTTTCTCCCTGGCATTTTGCTCACAGAGCACCTGCCCGGTGGCGGCCTCCGTGAGAATCCATGCCTGTGCAGAAACCTCCGGCACAGCAGCCTGCACCATTGCCGCCGGCACGGTAAGCCGGAACAGACAAAGTGCCAGAATTACCCCGATGAGCCTTTTCATATGTCATCCCTCCATACCGTGATCTGCTTCATTGTATGGGGATGAGGCGGGTGTTATTCTTCCGGAAGAACCTCAGCAGCCTCTGCTGCGGACTTTTCAGGCTGGCCGTCCTTCTTCTGGACGAGGGAGATAACCTTGTCCACAAGGCCGGGTACCATGTCGAGCAAAACATTGCCCTTGTCGGCGTTCATGGTGAGCTGCACGAGCTTGACATCGCCGTTCCTGACAACGAGGAAGCCGATGGGCTTGATGCTGATGCCGCCGCCTGCACCGCCGGCGAAGTACTCCTTGGAGGTTCTGGTCGGCAGATCGGAGCCGCCGGAGCCAAAGCCGACGCTGATCTTGGAGACGGGGATGATGGTGGTGCCGTCCTTGCAGTTGATCGGGTCGCCCATCATGGTGTTGGCATCCACAAAATTGCGGATCTTTTCCATGCTGACGCCTACAAATCCGTTGATTGCATGTTCGCTCATATTGATACTCCTTCTGCGGGATGTCCCGCTTTGATTAACGTAATATAAAGATGCGGGTGCAGGGCGGTCACCGCCCTGCCGGGGGTGGTTTAGGAGGGGCGAGCAGCCCCTCCTGAGTCGGCTGAAAGCCGACAAAGGTCTATAATTTTTCGCTGACCAGTGTTTTCTTGGCAGCACGATTGTCCATCAGGAAATCCCATGCCAGCCAGATGCCGACCGCCAGCACTGTGCCGACAGCGAGCTTGAATTTACAGCCGGCGTTGTATTGGCTTGTGTCCTCTGTATAGTCGCAGACAATGGAGATGCGCTTGCGCTTCACCTTCATATAGTGTGCGGCTGCACCGAGCAGCGGCTGCAAAATCATCTGAATTTTGCCGTAGAGCTGTGCTGTCTCGGCAGCATCCTCACCGCCGAGCACGATGTCTGTCTCAATATCGTACCAGGTGATGCCACGCAGCAGCTTGTTCAGCGGCCCTGGCAGCGCAAAGACTGCACTTCCGGCCAGATCTGCCTTTCCGGCTATGCTCTGCATGAGCTTCCAGAGCTTGTCCATGAGGAAGTCACGACGCTTTTCGGCGGGTTCATCCTCTTTTTTCTTTTTCTTTTCAGGCTTCGGGGGTTTGTCGCTTTTCTTGCGTGGCAGGATTTTGATACCGAGATAGCGGATGCTCCAGTCGAACGTTCCGTCCCAGTAGCGCACGCTTACGACCACATGCGAGATGCACAGCAGTACATTCAGCAGCACAAGTACCCCGACAATGATCAGAAATACCCGCATCGCATGCCTCCTCTAAGCTTCCTCGTCCGCTTCTGCCGGTGCCGGCTGTTCGGCGGTGAAGCCGTCCAGCTCGCCGGTGAAGGTCTCCTGCTGTCTGCGCTTCGGCTCCGGGAGCTCCTCAAGCGAGGAAAGCCCGAATGCCCGCAGGAACAGCGGCGTTGTCTGGTAGCCGATCGGGTGGCCGGGTACATCAATGCGCCCTGCCTCCTCCAGCAGTCCCTTGTCCACCAGCGAATTGATGACCGAGGAGCTGTCGATGCCTCTGACACGCTCCACAAAGCCCTTGCTCACCGGCTGGTTGTACGCCACGATGGTCAGCGCCTCCATAGCGGCATTGCTCAGCGGCCGCATGCGCTCCTGCTCCATCGCTTTCCGGATGATATCTGCAAATTCCGGCCGTGTACCGATCTGCCATGCGTTGCCGAGATGCATCACCCGCAGGGCACTGCCGGTGCCGGTATACCGTTCCTGAAGGGCATCCATGAGCGCAGATACGTCGCTTTCCGGAATCTCCAGCACCTGCGCCAGCCGGGAAGTCTCCACCGGATCACCGGCAGCAAAGAGAATCGCTTCTGCGGTCGTTACCTGTTCGTTCATGGGTCACCTGCCTTTCCGCTCGCACATGGCGAGCACGGTATTGTCCTCATTGAGCCGGATCCGCCCGAACCGGGTCAGCTCCAGCACGGCTAAGAAGGTCGCCACTCTTGCCGAACGGTCTGTCAGCCCGTCATAGAGCGAGGCAACCGTCACGGTTCTGCCGCCGTACAGTGCACGCAGCACATGCACGACCTTCGATGTAACCGAGACCACACGCTCCTGCGTGACGGTGTCGGTGATCTTGTCGGAGAGCGCCTGTCCGTTCAGACGTGCCTTGCCGAGTCTGGCATAGGCATCCGCCAGAACATCGGGCGTATGCGTCAGCTTGTAGGTCTGGGGGAGCTTTGCAAGCTTCATGGGCTTGCGGACGAAGATGTCATCCGCCAGGAACAGCTCTCTGAGCTTGCCCGCAGCCTGCTGACAGAGGGCGTATTCGATGAGCGTGCCCTGAAGCTCCTGCTTGATGCGTTCGGCTTCTTCCGGCTTGGGCAGCAAGGACACGGTCTTGATATAGACAAGGCGGGCTGCCATTTCGAGAAATTCGCCGGCAAGCTCCAGATCCTGCCGCTGCGCTTCTTCTATATATAATAAGTACTGCTCCAAAAGCTTGGTGATCTCGATGTCGTTGATATTGAGCTGGTGCTTGGAGATCAGGTGGAGCAGCAGATCAAGCGGCCCCGTAAACACATCCAGCCTGAATTCCATGGCCGCCATACTACACCACCGCCGGGATGAACTGTGTGAGATCGGCCATACCTGTGAAGATCAGGTTGTTGAGGATCCCCAGCGGCCAGCTCAGGATGCCGGTAAAGAGCAGGAGCATCATGATGCCATAGAACACCCGCTGGTTGCGCATCACCCACATGGCAGCTTTCGGCGGCAGCAGGAAGGTCAGCACACGGGAGCCGTCGAGCGGCGGCACGGGAATCATATTGAACAGGAACAGGTTCAGATTGATGACGATGAACCAGTACATCATATAATTGAGAAAATACAGCGTCCCTTCGCCGCTGTAGATACCGATTACCGGGATGACGTCCCTGGTGATCTCGATATACTGCATTCCGCCGCAGAGCCGGATGACAACCATGGCAATCAGTGCGGCAAGCAGATTCATCAGCGGGCCTGCCACGGCGGTGACCATCATGCCAAAGCTCGGATGCTTGAATTTGGAAGGGGAGACCGGCACGGGCTTTGCCCAGCCGAAGCCGAGCAGCATCAGCATCAGTGCCCCAAGGCCGTCCAGGTGGGCAAGCGGGGCAATTGTCAGACGCCCTTCGTTCTTGGCAGTGTCATCGCCCAGCTTGTACGCAGTCCAGGCGTGAGCGAATTCATGCAGCGGATTGACGAGAAAAATCGTCATCAGCCGTACCAGAAACAGCAGTATGATCTGCGGATTGAATACCGGCATGAATGATCTCCTCTCTTTGCGTAATCATTATTATTATACTACAAATCCGGAAACTTTGCAAGTGATTTCCTGAAAAAGATGCAGAGCACCGGCTGCGGGCTGACGGATGCAGGGGAAAACAATGCATCTTCCGCAAATATTGAGGCATTTTGACGCCCATAATTGTTTTTTCTGAAAAAATTTGAAAAAAGACTTGCTTTTTTCGGAATCATCTGCTATAATATATGACATAGGTGTTTTTTACAGGGGCAGACCCTGTATCATTTGAAGGAGGTGTGTTTCATGGCAAAGTGTGCAATTTGCGGTAAGGGCGTGACATTCGGCAACAAGGTATCTCACTCCCACAGAGCATCCAACAGAACCTGGAAGCCCAATGTACAGCGTGTCAAGGCAATCGTCAAGGGCGCTCCCTGCCATATCTATGTATGTTCCAGATGCCTGCGTTCCGGCAAGGTTGAGCGCGCGTAAGGCGTACATGGATTGTTGTTCATTTAAGGATGCGATCAGAGGCACGAGGTTGGACGCTGGAAGAACAGCTCCCCTTCGGCCTCTTATTTCTTTTTTCATGCATTTTCACGCCGCATAAGGGAATGGACATTCCGAAGCGTTTACAAAGTCCTTTGGCGGGTTTAAGGGGGCGCCAGCC
>JAFXOO010000522.1 GCA_017528675.1 Oscillospiraceae bacterium
GACCGGATGATGTTGGACAGAGAATAGAGATGCCAGATCTCGCTGGCTGCGCAGCACTTATCTGCAATGGAAATAATGAAGCTTTCCTTATACTTCGGGAACGGGAAGCACAGCGGAAACATATGCTTGCGGATAATGTCCCGCTCGATGGGGTTGAGCTCGAAATCCTGTTCGGCGTTCCGAAGTGCAATCAGCGGATGCCGGAAGGTATGGAATTTCGGCGCCCTTTCCTTCTCGTGCCAGTCATACAGGAAATAGTCATGCAGCAGACAGCCCCGCACAAGACTCCGCACATCTACCCGTGCGCTGAAGAAACGTGCCACCCGCAGCGCCATGTATGCCACACAGATGGAATGCGTAAAACAATCGGTCATGCCATGCTGCATGAAATGCTGCTCTGACTGCATGTTGCAGCTTCGCAGGATGTCCTCACCAAGGGTCAGCACCTTGTCCGTGAGGTCGGTTTCGGCTTTGAGATGCCAGATGGCATTGGCACGGCGGTGCAGCAGGATATTATGTGCCAACGGAATCCTCCTCTCTGATTCGATCAATCTATACTGTATCTATGAATAGTATACTATAGTTTGTCCGTTCTGTCAAGAGCTGCGCCTGATAATTGTGCATTCTGCCGTATTCCTCCGGCAGGACTTTGCCAGCATTGTGAGGCCGGGTTACAGGAAGATGTATTTCAGCACAAACAGCACCGCCAGCACATACATCACCGGGTCAATGGACTTGTATTTCCCGCAGGCCAGGTTGATGACCACATAGGAAATGACGCCGATGGCAATTCCCTCAGAGATGGAGTAGAACAGCGGCATGGCAAGGACGCAGAGATATGCCGGAATCACCGAGGTCAGATGCTCAGCCGAAAAGCGCAGGTCGGTGATGGTAGAAAACATCAGGAAGCCGACCATAATAAGAGCCGGAGCAGTCGCAAATGCCGGAACTGCGACAAAGATCGGTGCCAGCAGCATCGAGGCAAGAAACAGCACTGCTGTTGTCAGGGAGGTCAGGCCGGTTCTTCCGCCGGCACCCACGCCCGCAGCAGACTCCACAAAGGTGGATACCGTCGAGGTACCAAGCACGGCGCCAGCCGTGGTTGCAATCGCATCAGCGAGCAGCGCCGGCCGGATCTGCGGGAGCCTGCCCTCCTCATCGAGCAGGTCTGCCTTGGCCGAAACGCCGATGAGTGTGCCGAGCGTATCAAACAGATCCACAAACAGGAACGAGAAAATGACCATGATGAAGTTGAAAATGCCAACCTCACGGAGATTGATATGGAAGCACTGACCGAAAGTCTTGCCGAGTGCGCTGAAATCCGTCATTTGCAGCGTCGGGAACAGCGAGAAGTAATCCTGGTTATCCGGCACATACACCCCGCAGAGCTGGCAGATCATGCCCAGTGCCCAGGTGCCGAGAATACCGATCAGGATGGCACCCTTGACATTGAGGATGTAAAGAACCGCCGTCAGCAGCACGCCTACGAGCGCCAGCAGCGCACAGATACCCACCGTGGAGAAGTTCTCCCGGAAGCTCACGAGCGAAACGAGCGTAGCGGAATTATCCTGCACAAGTCCGGCATTTTGCAGGCCGATGAAGGCGATAAACAGACCGATACCGACGGAAACCGCTTTTTTTAGTTCCATCGGAATGGCGTTGAAGATCGCTTCCCGGACTTTTGTGACAGACAGGATGATGAAAATCACACCCTCGATAAAGACAGCCATCAGCGCCGTCTGCCAGGTGTAGCCATAGCCGATGCAGACCGTGTACGTCATGTAGGCGTTCAGCCCCATACCGGCGGACAGAGCGAACGGGAGATTGGCCATGAGCGACATGCAGAGCGTTCCCACAAAGGAAGCAAGGCAGGTTGCCAGCAGAACGGCAGTCGGATCCATGCCGGCATCAGAGAGAACCGACGGATTGACAGCAAGAATATACGCCATGGTCATAAATGTGGTGATTCCAGCAACAATTTCCGTGCGGACGTTGGTGCCGTGCTCCTTGAGCCTGAACAGCTTTTCCATACTCATCCCTCCTTGTCTGCCGGATCAAATTCTGCGATATACGGCAGGTTGCGATAGTATTCGGCATAGTCAAGACCATAGCCGATCACAAACAGATCCGGAATCGTGAACAGCGACCAGTCCGCCTTCAGATCCACAAGCCGCCGGTCAGGCTTGTCCAGCAGCGTCAGAATCTTCAGGGAAAGCGGATGCCTGTCCCGGAGCATCTGAGCAACCAGCTTCAGCGTGCGGCCGGTGTCGATGATGTCCTCAACGATGATGACATGGTACTGCGAAATGTCCTGCTCAAGATCCATCGTGATCTCGACGCTGCCGCTCGATTCGGTGCCGGAAAAATAGCTCTGCGCCTGCATGAAGCCGATTTCACAGGGGATGCTCACCGCCCTGCTGAGATCGGCAAGGAACACAAAGGCGCCCTTGAGGATACTCACGAGCAGAAGCGGCTTGCCTGCATAGATTTCATCAATCTCTGCGCCGACTTTGACGATGGCCGCCTGCAATTCCTCCTGCGGGATGAGCGTGCGGCGGATGTGGCTGCGGTAGATTTCAGGGTTGGTCAGATCCATAAGAAGCACTCCTTTCCTTAAGGCAACACCGCACAAAGCCCGTCTGTCGGCCTGGCGGCACATCTGCTTGCATCTGTACCACCAGCTCTGTGCGGTATTGCCTTAAATGGGTATTCATTTTTATTATAGCATATCGCGGCAACGGTGTCAATGCAGGTTTTGTTTTTTTGGAAGCAATGAAAAAATATGCATTTTTTCAGATTACCTCTTGCATTCCGGGTGGATTTGTGGTATTATATAAGATAGGGTATTTTGGGGTCAGGCTGTTGTCATGCCCCAGAACTCAGGCGGCAGTGCACTCTGCGCTGTCCCCGGCGTATGTATTGCGCCCCAAATTTTTCGTGCATCTGCACGGGTAGGGAGAGAAGCTATGCCAAAAAAACAGGATATCCACAAGATTATGATCATCGGCTCCGGC
>JAFXOO010000056.1 GCA_017528675.1 Oscillospiraceae bacterium
ATCCGGGAATCCCGGTAGCTGCTGGTCAGAATGTATTTTTCGTTAATCATGGCGAAGTATTCATCAAGGCTCTTGTCCTTGCAGCCGCAGCTTCGTCCGAAGGAGATCCGCTGGGTGCGGATGGGCGGACGCTCCCTGCCGTCAATGCGTTGCAGGAGGGCAGAGGCGGCATTGCTGCCGACGTCAAACTCCTTGCCCTCAATTGTGGTCAGGGAGGGGGTGGTGAGCGTTGAATTCGGGCCGCCGTCATAGCCTGTCACGGCGATGTCCTCCGGGACACGGATGCCGTATGCTGCGAGCTGACGGCAGAGCGCAATTGCCATGAAATCATTTCCGCAGACGACAGCCTCTGGCATCGGGACGGCGCCGGAGGCGATGTCGGATGCCAGCTCCCTGGGGGAATTCAGCCAGAAATCCCCGTAGCGATACTGCGTGGCGGACAGGCCGGCGTGTTCCATGGCATGCCGCCAGCCGGCGAGCCGTTCCTCTGCCTCCGGAAACCCCTGCGGACCAGTCAGACAGAAGATGCGGCGAAAGCCATGCACCGTAATCAGGTGTTCGGTGATTTCACGGACGCTGATTGCCTGCGGTACCTCGATGGAAGGGAACAGATCGTTCTGGTAATAGGTGCAGACACAGGGGAAACGGATTTCCCGGAGGTGGTTCAGGATGCGTTCTGCGGCCCGGCTGTCGTGGAATTTGCCGGCAGCCACAATCAGTCCGTCCAGGTCAGTCCGGGCAGCAAGCCGGTAGATGCTCTCCTCAGCAAGGACATAGGCGGTCGGCATCAGTTCCTGCTGCATATTGGCAGAGCAGGTGAATACGATGACATCATAGCCGCAGATGCTTACCTGCCGATATATTCCCTCCAGGAAGGAAGCGTCAAGCGCCTCGGTGATGGCCGGCATGATGACGCCGATCCTGCGTCGGCGTTTTAGCGGCAGAGGGGTGGCTGTCATTGCGGTTCCCAGATACCCTGCTGCCGCAGACCGGTTGCGGCGGCTGCCTGTTCGAGAAGGTTCATCTCCTCCGTAGTCAGCGTGACCTGCATGGTGGCTGCAAGCGCTTCGGCGTGAGAGGGGTTCGTGATGCCGACAATCGGCACTGCGCCCTTTCCGATCACCCAGAGAATCGGAATCTGTGACGGGTCAACCTGGTATTTGTCAGCCAGCGAATGCAGCTTTTTCAGCAGACCTTCGATCTTCCGGAACTTGCGTTTCGGAAATGCCATGTTGCGCATGGAGAAGGTCGGAAAGTGGTGGTCGGCATCATATCTGCCGGAAAGTGCGCCCTGTTCCAGTACCATATAGGCGTAATACCGGATGCCCCTGGCGTTGCAGTAGTCAATGATCTGCTGCTGGTCATTGCGCAGCAGGCTGAAATGATTCTGCACAGCGCCAAGTGTCAGCCCTTCCTTGGCAAGAAGCACCTGGGCATGTTTGATGTGGGAAAGGGAGACATTGGACAGGCCGATGGAACGGATTCTGCCGTCCTGTATGAGCGGAATGGCTTCCTTCAGGTTCTCGGACAGGTGGTTCGGGACATGAATCCAGAACAGATCGGCACTTGTGCGCTTCAGACGGGTCATGCTCTCCTCGAACGACTGAAGCAGGGCGCCGCTTTTGAATTTCTTGTCGGGCATGAACTTGGTGGAGAGGAAGATGTCATCCCGCTGTTCAATGAGCTCACCGAGGAGCGTTTCACAGGTGCCCATGCCGTAGACCGCTGCGGTGTCCCAGTTCCGGAAGCCGCAGTCAACGGCCTTTGCAAACGATGCACGCAGAACCTCCGGGTTCTGCTTGTTGCCGAATATCATGGCGGAGCCGTTGGAGCCGGTTCCCCATGCCCATGTTCCGATCATGAGCTGTTCCTTGATGCTTTGGATTTCCATGGTTGGTTGTCACCTCCGGATGTATTTTTTTTATTATATCACAACGGGCGCACAATTGCAAGAGGATTTACAGGGCTCAGGGCGCTGTTTTTTTCTGCAAATCTCTTGAAAATGGGAACAGAATTGTGTATAATAGATTTATAGAAGCTTTGCTTTATTTGTTGATGCGGTGCTTTGGGAGGGTAATGGCGCTGTTTGTGGGGCACGCTACAGTGTGCCGTTATCAGAACTGCCTTTATCGACAAGCTGTGCTGATGACAAATCAATCAGTGCTTACCGACAGGACAAGTGAATGACAGCAGATGAGCTGCTGTCGGTTCCGGAAAGGATGGATTCCTATGAAACGAAAACGCCTGACAGCGTTATTCCTGGGGGCGGTGATTATGGCTGCTTCGCTTCCCGCGCTTCCGGCTTCTGCTGCGGCAACGCCTGGCAGGGCGGACTATGCCGGGGTGGATGCCAACTGGGCGAAGCTCCTGCAATACTCGATGTATTTCTACGATGCCAATATGTGCGGCACCGGGGTGGCGGACAATACGCTGCTGCCGTGGCGGGGAAACTGCCACACCTGCGATGCGAAGGTGCCTTTGCAGCCGATGGATGAGAAGGAGACCGGCACCAATCTTTCGGCGGCATTTATTGCGCAGAACCGTGAGGTGCTCGATCCGGACGGCGACGGCTATGTCGATGTTTCCGGCGGCTTTCATGATGCGGGCGACCATGTGAAATTCGGCCTGCCGGAGGCCTATGCAGGGTCCGTTGTATCATGGGGGTACTATGAATTCCGGGAGGCATATGAGCAGACCGGGCAGGCTGCGCATGCAGAGACGATCTGCCGCTATTTCTGTGACTATTTCCTGCGATCAACCTTCCGGGATGAGAACGGGGATGTGATTGCCTTCTGCTATCAGGTCGGGGACGGCGATATTGACCACAAGTACTGGCAGTCTCCTGAGATTGATGCCATGGCAAGACCTGCCTATTTTGCAACTGCGGAGCTTCCGACAACGGATGATGTCTCTGAAGCGGCGGCCTGCCTTGCGATCAATTACTATAACTTCAAAGACACGGATGCGAAATATGCGGCGAAGTGTCTTGACACTGCCAAGGCGCTGTTTGCCTTTGCGGCTGCCAATGAAAAGAAGGTCGGTGACGGCGGTGACGGCCCCAAGAGTTACTATACTTCTTCCAAATGGCAGGACGATTTCTGCTTTGCAGCAGGCTGGCTCTACCTTATCACGGAAGATCACTGGTACCTTGAACAGGCGCTGCCCTATGTGGATTACTATGCACCGCCCGGCTATGTGCTGTGCTGGAATGATATGTGGAACGGCGTGGGTTTGGTCTATGGCCGCATTCAGGACATTTACCCGGAAGTCTGTGAGGAATGCCGTGTCGCCATCGGCAGAGGCAAGTATGAAGTCCTCGATTTCTGGGAGGAGGAAGCCAAGGCTGTCAATGCGATGATCGAAGGCACTGCCGGAGAGATTACCCCGGCGGGTTATTTCTGGCTGAACAAGTGGGGGAGTGCACGCTATAACACAGCGGCGCAGTTTACGGCACTCGTCTATGACAAATACCAGAAGGGAAAGGATGTCTATGACACCTCCCACCCGGATTATTTCTTCTCGGACTGGGCACTCGGTCAGATGGAGTACCTCCTCGGAGATAATCCGCTTGAGCGCTGTTATGTGGTCGGGTATTCCGAAAATTCGGCAAAATATCCGCACCACCGTGCGGCATCAGGTCTGACGATGGCGGAGGATACCGCTGAGCACAAGCATGTTCTCTGGGGAGCGCTGGTCGGCGGCCCCGGCAAGAAGGATGAGCATGTGGATACCACCGCAGACTGGGTTTACAACGAGGTCACGATTGACTACAATGCCGCATTTGTCGGCGCTGCGGCAGGCCTTTATACCAGGTACGGTGACGATACGATGCAGCCGGAGGCAGATTTTCCCCCGCCGGAGCAGGAGGATGACAACGCACTCTTTTCCGGCAATGACTTCTGGGTGTCCGGGTACTGTACCGAGAAGCCGGAGACAACGGGCGCAGGTGTGACACGGCTGACGTTCTATGTCAATACGGACAGCC
>JAFXOO010000523.1 GCA_017528675.1 Oscillospiraceae bacterium
GCGTCATTTCTATACAATCTGACGAAAAATCTGGCTGCACATCTGCACCACCAGCTCTGTGCGGTGTTGCCTTTACTTTCTTCTGAGCCAGATCTCGATGGCGATGCCAACCATCTTCAGAGTATAGATATGATAGAGCAGCATCGGATCATCAATATCCGGATTTTCGAGCATCACGCACTCCCACATAACCGTCAGTTCCTTGGAAAGCTGAGACTTCACATAGGAATCATCGAGAATCTGGGAAAGCTGTACCGGCTTCTGCTGCTCATCCAGGAACTTCAGGAAGAAGTCAATGCAGACCTCACCCTGCGGAAGCTTTACAGTACGCTTGTTCAGGATCTCCTTCAGATTGTCGATAAACTGCTCGATTGTCTGAGGACGCTGTGCATCCATCTGAACAGCGGGCTCTGCCTGCTGGGCTGCGCCGAAGCCGCCGAAGCCGTTCAGACCTGCAAAACCGCCCGGGAACTGGAAGCCGTCATCGGCAGCGCCGTTGTCCGCACCTGCGTTGAAGTTCGGGATCTGAACGCCGCCTGCTGCACCGGCCATAGTCATATTGGCAGCCGGCATTGCAATCAGGCCTCTTGCAATCTCACGCTTCTCCAGGTCATTCGCCGGCAGGAAGTTGACACCGTACTTGACGCCGTACATATTCTTCGGCAGATCGAGCATCGCATCAATGAACATTGCCATCGGCAGCTTGTCTGCATGATGCTTGAACGTGCTGAGGTCACCCCGGCAGAGCGGCTCTGCAATGAGCAATGCCTGTGCGGTACCGCCGTAGAGGTAGACATTGAAGCTGGTCTGGTTCTCCTGTTCAAGACGGACCGTCTTGCGGATCTGCTCGCCCAGGATGTTGAACAGGAACAGGAACTTGTACTGAATCATGCGCACGAAGTTCACATATTCCGGATTGACATAATCGTCCATTGACTTGGGGTTCGGGATCATCAGCTTGTCATAGTCGATGCCGAACTGCTCAATGAGCATCAGTGCAAGGGTCTTTTCCATTTCACGGTCCAGACCGCCCCGCTCACGATGCTTCGAGAGATTGGCCACCATCTCGATCAGTGTATCCTGATCTTCCTTGTCCTCGGACTTTGCCTTCCACATGCTGCGGAACTTCTTTCTCACATTTTCATTGTGATAGCCGTCGTTCCTTGCAACAAGATGGTCATAGAACGCATTGACGCTGTCCGTCATAATCTGCTGGCCGGCATACCGCAGCGAGAACGCACCGCCGGGAGGTGTTGACAGGACGCCGTTTTCATACTTGTTGATGGTGAAGTCATAGGTACCGTCACCGCCGTCGGTGATAGCGGAATATTTGGGCATACCGCCGAAGCCGCCGGGCATGTAGGTCTTGAGATCCTCAAACAGCGCCGCAGCCTCTGTTGCATAGTTGCCGACATGGATATAGCCATGCGCTGCCTGCGGGATAAAGCGGTTGATGTACCCCAGTGCCTCATTCCATACCGTGCCAAGACTTGCCGCATAGGAATCCGAAGGTGCGGAGAAGCGGATTGTGATGTCGCCGCAGCCCGCCTGGTAGCAGTTGAGGACAGTGTGGAACATAATGCTCTTAATGAAGGTGCGGACATTCCGCTTCATGAGCTCAACCTTCGGGCCGGTGCCGTCTGTCGAAATCTTGAGGTCTGTATAGAAACCGAGCACATCGCCCATATTGCCGGCCTCGTTCATGCCGTCCATGATTCTGCGCAGCACATCGCCCTGTACATTCGGAACAAAGCCGAGGTCATACGGCTCCACGAGCGCTCTCGGATCGAGTACATTTGCATAGACCATGACGGAGGATGCAAACTTGCCGCAGCCAGGTCCGCCGACAGCCGGACTGCCGGAGAAGTGCGGAATATAGCAATAGTTCGACAGCTCCTCGAACTCCTCCCGCATCATATTGGGAATGATGATCTGTTGCAGATCCTTGTTGCCGTGATACGGATACGCCGTTCCCATTGCGCCGCCTGCCTGCATGGCGATGATGGAGTTTCTGGTACCGAAGTCCACGCCGACCGTTGCCGTCATACCAGCCGATACCGTTACCTGACTTGCAGGCTCCATGATGATACAGCCGAATTCCTTGCCGTCAAGTCTGGAGTCGATTTCCTGCGGCGGTGCTTCATCCGCCGACCCGTCATAGGTCATATGGATATATCTGCCCCAGCCGTTTACGGTGCCGACCTTCATTTCCTTCTGCTCATCCGGATTGGACTGCTTGAGCTTGCTCTTGCGCTCATGGAAGACGATCTTCTCACCGTTTACCCAGAAGTTCACACGGGAACCAAGTGCATCTCTGTCACGGGGCTCTGTGGCCTTCTGCGGTGTTTCGAGCAGCTTTGTGAATTTTGCGAAGTTGTAGTGCTGCCACAGCGGCTTGCCGTTCATCTGCGGGCCGAAGGAGCCGTCAGCCACAAAATTGACATACGGGAACACCGTCAGTGTCGGCAGCTCATAATTGACGAAATCAATGACATGATCCGGCGGATAGACCTTTGTGATGGAAGCCGGGCCGCCGTGCGTGTTCAGACCTTGCAGGCTGATGGTCACATACAGGTCGCTGAGATCATCAATGACCGCCTGACTGAGCGTTCCGTCCTTCCGCTTGTTCTGGAACTTGACATTGGTATAAGTGGCAATTTGCAGTCCACGGCGCTCCATCAGTGCTGTAAAGCTCATTGTGACAGGGATGGAGTAGATACGGGACTCCCGCATATCTCCCTCACCGATCGGATAAGCCTCCACGCACTGGGTATTGCCGGCAAACACCGGATTCTCGTTGTCACGCAGCATCGGAACCGTGTAGATGACATAATCGGTAAAGACATCAAGCTTGGTCACGGCAGTCTTTTTCTGGTCATAGTCCACCACAATCTGTGTGCCTGTCTCCTCCGACTTGAGCGAGAATACGCTGTCTGTAAACGGATCATTTGCCTGGTACAGGATGTGGCAGCTTGCCTGTGCACCCTGGTTCAGAATCGACAGGCGCAGTACAACCTGATCGCCCTCAATCGGTACAATCCTGCCGCCGTCCTCAAGCTTCTTGTACTCGCCCTCCACAATCTCGATGTTCAGGCTCGATCCGTCGATATGATCCCGCAGCACTCTGCTGATCTCATTGTTGAAGCGGGCAAGTCCCTTGTGCTGATTGTCGGAATTGACAACTGCAATCACGAACGGCAGATTGTCGCACTTGACCACCTTGCTCTGGCTCAGCTCATACTTCATCGAGAACGGCACAAAGGTATCGGTTCCCGGAATGCGGATCTTCACCTCAACCTCATAGCACCGTTCGGTGGCATTAAAGACGACCTTGGTCGAACCCGGCAGTATGGTCAGGCTGCCGTCGTTGATATTTTGCAGCATCCGGAGGCTGAACGGGAATACAGCCTGGTACTCCTTGCCCTCCATCTGATCGACCGTCATGCCGGCAATATCCACCACCAGGTCATTCTTCCGCCATGCCTGGTATTCGTTATAAATCGCACGGTTCGTCTCCTTGACAATCAGGAACAGATTGTCGTCAAAGACGGTACCGGTGATGATCTCCTTCGGCTTGGTCGGGCCCATATTTCTGACGAGCATGATCGCAGCGCAGCTCATATGTCCGTCCTTGAGCGCCTGGAAGCCGTCCGCCTGCGTATAGTCTGCCAGATTCAGCGTAATCTGTCCCATGTAGTCATTGCCGTTGTAGACATGCACAAAGACATCCGGCCCGTTGGGTGTGACAAACATGCTGGAGGTGAGCACCTTGTTCTCGATTCTGAACTCCAGATCGTTGGAATCCACGCCGTTTGTCACAAGCGCACTGGTACGGGTGGTCATGCCCATATTGGCAACCTTGATGATCTCATACCCCAGAGCATTGGAAATCTTGTCAATGGTATTCACTGCAAAGAAGAACGGGGGATTCGCCATCGTAAACTGCTCATTCCGTGAATAGACACGGGGTGCAGCCTGCTGGAGCTTTCCGCTGAAATTGAAGGAAACCGAGAAGATCCAGTCATCGCCGTTGATCTGGAGTGTGGCGTGTGCAATGGTGACCTCCGCCTTTGCAACCATTGCTGCAAATTCCTTGCTGAACGGCGCAAGTGCATATCTGCCGTCGCCCAGGTCAAAGATCGTGGTGGAAAGATCACCCCAGCACCTGTTTTTGATGCTCTGGTCCAGGTCATCACGCTTGTTGGTATTGAAGAACAGGATGCGGTCGTTGTAGACATTGTACGAGGTCACATCCCGCATATTTGCCGTATCAAACACAGCAATCTGCGCAATATCATTTGCCTCGTCAATGATCACCGCCGTATGGGTGGAGGCAGCAGCCTTCGCATACAATGACTGCGGTCCGTTCTGCTCAAATACGAGATAGCCGCAGTAGAAGCTTCTTCCCGCCTTTGCATCATGATAGCTGACGCTGGAATAGTAGAACTGTCCGGCATTGACAGCCATAGTGGTGTCAAACGGGAGTTCATAGGTGTCCCCGCTCTTGCCCAGTTTGATATACTGTCCGTCCAGGTACACCGGGGAGGCCGGAACCGGCTTTTTATAATCGGTTCTGTAGAGGCGCACCGGCGTCGTGGCAGACAGGCCGCTGGTCAGAATCGAAATCAGCGGGAAGTTATTGCACTTCTTGACATCGCCGGACTCATAGATCTTCTTGAAGATGCAGGAAGCCCCGTTGATCTCCAGCTCAATCTGTACATGATACTTTCCGTTTTCACGCAGGACAGAACAGCCCTTATACAGAAGCGTATTGGAACCGCCGGGATTGTAGAGCTTCTGAATCAGTTCAGCGCTCAGCGGTGCAATCACTGCATGCTGCGGCGCACCCGGATCCAGCTCACCGATGTTGTTGTTGGCAACAGCGCTGAAACCAAACTCACCGTTCGTGACATTGGCATTGGAGCTGATAATGAGAAGCTGTTCCGAGAACAGATGATCGATCGGAACATCCGGCAGCTTCGGAATCGGCAGCTTTGTCAGGGACTTTGCCGTATCCTTGACCGGGATGCATCTGAATTCCATCGGATAGGCAGAGCCGCCCGGTTTTGTGATATCCTTGAATCTCCGCTTCATCCACTGCGCAAAGGCATCCAGCACAGGATCGGCGTTCAGAGATGCACTCGAATCCGTCAGTGCCGCATACAGCGCCCGGTCACTCATCGGACGCTCCTTCAGCTCACGCTCCAGCGCATCCAGGGAATACCTGCCGTTTTCGCAGCCGATGAGCATGTCCTGTATGATCGGGTTGATCGTATTAAACGGAAAAACGATGAATTTCTGTGTCGAATACAGGGCAATCGGATACAGCTCACTGTCGATTCTGATGCAGACTTCTGTCAGATTCTCCCAGTTTTCGGAGTCAATCTCCTTAGCCCAGCCCTCGACAAGATTGACAAGATCGTTGTGTTTTCCGTCATACCGGCAGACCTCCCTGTAGTTGATCTGTCGGGCAACAATGTCAAAATTGCAGTAATCCCGCAGCAGAATGTTGGCAAGCACGATCATAATTTTCCGGTGATTGGAATACTTCGGATCCTCCGGATTTTGCAGGAACGCAGGAATCTCCGGGTGGAACTCCTCCATTTTCCGCTTCAGGAAGAAGAAATAGGCGGATGATCTGTTGCAGGATTTATAGGTCGGCTCGTTATTGGTGCCGTCATTATTGTTCTTGCCCCATTCCTGAATATCGGTCTTCAGCTTATTCAGATCGATCGGCTGGGTACCGGGATTCGGCATTGAAGCCCCTGGTATTGTGAAACTCATAGCTGATTTGCTCCCTTCATCAGAACTTTCCTTGATTCGCCTTACATCTGTGCAAGATAGGTTTCAAAGAGTCGCTGGATCATGTTATTTGCAATCTTATAAGCGGAATCAGCATCGCTCGTTCCGCCGATATTCAGATACAGCCGCTCATGCCTAAGCTGATTGTGGGCAGCTAAAATACCGTGCGCAGGGGTATAGTGGATCTCATGCATCCCATCCAGCTCAGAGAAGTACGGGTTCGCCTGCAACTCAACGACACGCCAGCCCGGAGGCGTGCTGTCATCATTGAGTGAAAGGCCGCATCCGCCGGGAATTGTGATCTGATTTTTCAGTGTATCCTCACGGTACAGATACCGGATCTCCTCCTCCATCAGCCGGATCGGAGAAACCGTTGCACCGTATTTGGAATACTGCATCGAATCATACATTGTCATCACGATGAACTTCGCCTCATCCAGGAAGCGTTCCAGCTCATCGGCAATCAGCGGGCATACACCTGGCATTGCGCCGGGAGCCTTGTTGAAGATATGCTCCATATACAGCGGCGGAGCGTTGTTGAAGTTCCGGAAATCGCTGATCATCTGTCCCTTGATGCTGACCAGCGTCAGGATAAAGGCACGGACATATTTATCCAGACCGACTGCACCGTTTGCGGTGATGCCGTCGTTCGTAAATACTGTGTAGTCATACTCCACATTGGAATTCTGGAAGAAGGTTTGCAGCGTAACCGGGCCGGTCTGATGGCTGCCGCCGTCATTATAGCCATAGACACAGGGCACACCCTGTCCGAGCTGCGGAAGGCGGTTTGCGATGGCATCCATCGCCTGCATTGCCAGTGCAAACTCTGTGAAATGTGTAGGATGGAACTGGTTGTCCTTCAGCGCCTCCCAGGCGGTCACATCCAGCGTTTCGCTGCCCGCCAGGAACAGGCCGTCCAGCCAGTACTTGGTTTCGCCGTCATTCAGGTCATAATAACTGTAGGTTTCGATACTATCATTCTTTGCCAGCGCATTCTGGGAAAGGATATTCTCCAGAACACCCTTGGACATCTCGAACTTATCCCGCAGAATGGACGACACAATTGCCACATCCGCCGGATTGCCCTGAAGCTCGAATTTACTGTATGGCGTTGTGCGGAGCCCGTAGAGCTTGAAGACACGGTCACGTTCAACCGACTTTCCGCTCTTTACCAGAGCATGCAGCAGCGAGCGGATATCCTTGTCAATCATGGTATTTGCCGTGCCGCCGTCGGTGGAACCGGCATAAAATATGATCGCATCCTGGGGATTGTTGCACACATCCGTGTACTCGCCCTTTTTGGCAAAGGCATCGGTATCAATCAGACGCTCGCTGATAAAGCCATTGACCGCCAGGTCTCCGTAGCAGCCGTACTTATTGGACAGCTCCAGCTCACTTTCCGGTGTGCCGCTGGTAAATGCAGCAGACAGAAGCTCCTCGATTTCGTCTTTCCTGTCTTTTCCGCAGAACAGGGACTTCAGACTGAAAATCGACTCATCCGGATAGCCGCAGTCACGGATATCCCCCAGCTTGATTGTCGAGGGCTCCACCATGATCGGCGCCAGAAAATGCAGACCACGGTTATGCAGCTTGATATAATCATCAATGCACTTCTTGAAATAGGTCGCATCATTCGGCATATTACCTACCGGAGGCTGGTCGTCGTAGTCCAGCCGGTAGATCACACATCTGTCATTCTTACACTCATCTTTTGCCACATCGCAGGCATTCAGTGCCAGCAGTGCCAGAAAGCATCTGCCTACCAGTGTACCTGTACCGCCATAGGCCTTGAATTCAATTCGTCTCACAGTTATCACGCAACCCTTCTTTTGAAGATTCTGTGTCCATCAGGAGCACGGTTATGCTATACGGGGGCCGCCCCGTTCAAAATCATTGTTATCTCGGCTGAAGTGCCGGTGTAAGCCGTGGAATAAAGATCACAGCAAAAATCACCGCCAGGGACAGCAGCGTCATCCATCCGAGCGCCAGAACAATCGCATCTGCAATCACAATGGCAATCAGGCTGATGATGCACATGATGATAACAGGCACATACCACTTATAGGAATCACGCATTCCGGTGCTTCTGCGGAAGCAAAGCCAGTATTCCAGCATCGGATAGATCATCAGCAGCAGCTCCAGAATCCCCAGAATCAGTGTGCGGTACAGGGAGAGCTTGTTCACAATTTCCCTGGAGGCCTCCCCGATGCTTTCCGTAGTGATCGCCACATTACCGATCAGGCCCTTGCCGGTTTCATACACCACATCCCGCCCCATAAGATCCACAACTCCAAGCAGCTTGTACACATTGTGCTCAAGCTGATATCTGGAAATGAACCAGATGGCCACACAAAAGCCAATCCAGAAAAGCATCGCTATGACTGTAGAAACCACGCCCTTGGAACGGTTGGAGGGGTAGATGATTTTTCCCTTGTCTCTCGCCAGCAGCGCAGGGGATTTCCTTTGCTTTCTACGTGGGGGCATGCCCGATTCCTCCTCACTTCACATAATTATTGTTTCTGACCTTGTCAATGATGCCGCCGGCTGCCGACATCACTGTTGTAACCAGGATGACGACAATCCCCATTCCCTTCGTCACAAACCACAGGAAATTGCCGTTCTGATCCTGCAACAGCGGCACGCCCAGAAACATTACCAAAGCGCTGACAACCGCAATGATAATCGAAACACCGTAGATACGGAATGCTACACGCTTGTTGTATTCCTTTTTGATCTGCGGGCTGCTCGCCTGCTCGTACTGCCGTTTTTTCTCACGGAAGCTCAGATAGCTGAACACCTGTAATGCGCAGGCCACAAATGCCAGAATGCTGTGAAGAATCACACGTTCCCAGGAGCAGTTGCAGCGGTCTGTCCAGTGCAGGCCATTCTGAAACAGAAAGGTCATCATCAGCCCGACAATCAGTGCCGTGACCGCACCGATCACCAGCGGAAACACAATGCCCCTGATCTGTTCTGACTGCTTGTTCGCAGCCGCCTTCTGAGCCGGCGACAGAGCCGGTTTCTGGGACTTTTTTACCGGTTTTCTCGCCGGTGTCCTTTTCTGTTGCATCATAACTCCTCCTATCCGATCAGCCCGTGACGAGCCTTGACTGTGAGAATTCTCCGGACGCTCTCATCAATACGCTCCTCGGTGATCTCACCGCTCTCCACCGCATCATACACCGCCTGGTACGCTGCATTGAGATCAGTCGGGATGAGGACAATGTCCACCCCTGCCTGAATCGACATCCTTGCAGCCTCACCGGCGGAGTAGGTTCCGCTGATGGTATTCATATTCTGCGCATCCGTCACCACGATGCCCTGGAATCCAAGATCGCCACGCAACCAGTCATTGACCACAACGCCGGACAGATCCGACGGCAGATCATCCCCTGCGCAGCTCATAATCTGATGCCCGACCATCACAAAATCTGCGCCCGCTGCAATGCCGCCCCTGAAGGCGGTGAACTCCTCGGCAGCAAGCTGCTGCTTCGTGCGGTCAATGCGTGCAGTTTCATCATAGTGGGTATTGCCGTCCTCAGCGCCGAGGCCGGGGAAATGCTTGAGCGTTGCGCTCACCTTGCCGCTTTCCTGCAAGCCCTCGACCATGGCAGCGGTCATCTCCGAAACAACCGCCGGATCATCGCTGAAAATCCGGTCGCCCAGCTCATTGCCGCTGCTCAGGTTCACATCCGCCACCGGCGCAAAGTCAAGATTGAAGCCGTATTCTGCAATATCCGAGGCGATATCTGCGCCGATCTCACGCACCTGAGCGGTGTCGCCCTGTTTGCCATAGGTTGCCATCGGGCTGTAGGCCGT
This sequence comes from Oscillospiraceae bacterium, assembly GCA_017528675.1. Classification (GTDB taxonomy): domain Bacteria; phylum Bacillota; class Clostridia; order Oscillospirales; family Ruminococcaceae; genus UBA3855. The sequence goes on from JAFXOO010000523.1 coordinate 9,622, forward strand.
GGTTCCCAGCGTGTCCGCCACCCGTGCGACCACACCGCCCTCCTCATCGACAGCGATGAAAAGTCCGATTCCATGTGAATCCCTGGCATAATGCTGGGCGTTGGCGATCATATCAGTCGTCTGCGGTCTGCTTTGCAGATTCTGGGCAAAGTAGATAATACCGCCAACCGGCTTGCTCTCCAGTGCCGCTCTGGTCAGATTCCCGGACTCCGTCACGCAGGATGTTGCGTTGTCCACGAGGCTTTCCGGCGACACGATAAAGAGCTGGTAGATCTTCTCCTCAAGCGTCATATCCGCCAGTGCCCGTTCCACAACAGGGTCACCGGACGGGGCTTCGGTTGCGGCTTCCGTTGTCTCTGCTGCCGCTGCGGATTCCGCATCCGCATCCGTCGGCGCCGGCTGGTCTGCCGCAGCACTGCCGGGGTCCTCTGCGGCGCTCTCCGCAGTCTGCTGCAACGGCTCTGTCGTGCGGCTGGTGTACCGCACACTCAGCGTCAGCACCAGAATATACAGCGCCAGAAGCACCACCGCTGCCATGATGACCAGGTCACCCGGTCCGGCGCCGGTGCGCTGCATCAGCTTTCTAAGTCCTTTCTTCAGTGCTTCCATAACCTCAGTGAATGTCCTCAATCAGGATCTTCAGCTCATCAATCTGGGCATAGAGGTACTTGGTATCTCCATAGACAACCATCTGCTGGTCAGTCTCGCCCTCAAGCTTCATGTCGAACAGATTGGCATAGAACGTGTTGAAGAAATAGGTACGCTTCACTTCCTCCTTCGGGTCAGAGCCGGTGAAGTTGCAGAGGGTGCTGACCCACTGTGTATCGGTGTTGATGTTTTCACCGACCACCTGGCTGACAGTGGCACGCTGCAACACAGGCACGGTGATATAGACATTGTGATGATCGCATTCATCGGCATTGTCTGAAATAATCATCAGCTTTTTGCCGTCATTCTCCTCTACGGAAAGCTGCTTGAAGAAGCGCTCCTTGTGGTCGGGATCCATCTCAGCCCAGCCCTTGCTGCCTTCCAGATAGACAACCGGCTCACCGAACACATAGTCCAGCGGGGTCGTATCTGCCACCAGATCATGGCGGTCGGCTTCCTTGGTCAGGTCAATGCAAAGCGAGAAATCCTTGGTTCCGGCGCCGTTGTAGCCCTTCAGGCCGAACGCCTTGTCCCTGGAGGTGTAGCGGTATTCCATGATATTGTCACGGAGTGCCCCCACCGGGAAAGCAGAGTCCCTGTCAAACAGCGGTTCGAGCCGGACAGAGGCATTCTCAAACACCGCATCCGGGCTGCCGTTCTGGATCAGTGCCTGCTGATCGGGGTCATTCGCATCTGCCATATGGATCCGGATATCCTCATCCCGGTTAAAGATCTCTGCCGTATTGTAAATCAGGCTGCGCTCATAGCCGCCCGTGGCAGCGCCACGATGCACACGGCCTTCCTCAAGTGTCTTGGTCAGACTGTCCACAAAGGATGCCAGATGCGTGGACGGCCCCATCATCAGCAGATAGAACCAGCGGCTTCCGCCGGCGGCATTCTTTGTCAGGGAGTCAGAATTATTCCGGCTGGCGTAATAGATGGGCTCGCCGGGGTTCATTTCAAGCTTAATCGCCAGAACGCACGCATTATAGCGGTTATCGGCGGTGTAATAAGTGAACAGGTCGTCTCCGAGGTCAATGATGCCCTTTTCGCTCAGGTCGGTGAAAATCACATTGATCGCATCGGGATCAAAAATCTCGCTGCTCTGCTGCTCCGCAACCGGCTCAGAGGCGGCGTTCTCCGCTTCGGTAGTCTCCTCCTCGGCATTCTGAAGTCTTGTATAGCGCATGACATCAACCTTTTTGACCTCATCCACAAACAGCCTGAGGATACCGCCCTCCGGCCGTTTCTCCTCAAACGCCGCATCCCCTGACGGGACACCGTTCCTGCCATCCATCACATAAAGGCTCTGTTCCGCATCGGCGCTGGCGCCTTCTGCGGCGTAATCCTTGCGTGCTTCTTCCCAGAGCTTGTTGCCGTAATTGTTCCGGTTATACTCCACGAGGCTGAACTGCTGAGAAGCGGGGTCATACTGCGTGATATAGGTCTTTGAGGTATCGTCATACATCCTGTCGCTGACCGTCTTCGTCCAGCACTTGAAGAAATCCTCCACAGTGCCGTCCTTGCGGAGTGCAAAGGTGTTTTCGTTATTCTGGAAGAACACATTCACCTTGTAGCGCTCGCCCATGTCCACTGCCGCAGAATCCTCACTGATCCCCGGAAATGTTTCCGGCAGCTTGCCGCAGGCCGTCAGCATCAGCGTGACACTGCCCAGCATCAGTGCAAGCATCCGCTTCATCCATGTCTTTCTCAACTTCAGCCCCTCCTCATAACAATAAGCACAGCCCTTTCCGTTCTACAACACCTGTATAACTGAGCAAAGAGCCGTGCTTATTTCGTTTATGAACATTTTTTCAACTGCTCACCCTTCAGCTATGACACAGGACAAGCAGCGGCACAATACCAATTGCCTTCCAGTTTCTGAACTTAGTCCTTCTTCTTAGCTGCAACTGCGCCTACACAGGCAATTGCTGCTGCTGCCAGTGCCAGAGCCCCCACCGTGCTGACGCCTGCATCACCGGTAGGCGTATTGGCTACGGATTCCACAGAGGAAGACGGTGCCGCAGAAGACGAAGGTGCTTCAGAAGAGGACGGTGCCGCAGAAGAAGACGGAGCCTCGGAGGAGGAAGGTGCTTCAGAAGAAGACTCCTCTGCCGGCCAGCCTGTTACGCTGAAGGATACCGTTACCTTAGAGGCATTCAGCACATCATCACTCAGACGGTCAAAGAGCTGTGCGCCGTCAACATCCCACAGGTCTGCATAATAATCGTTCTCAGAGGTCTTGAACTCCGGTGTACCGGTCAGGGATACAGCCTTGTCATTGACCTTGAGCTCCTTGACAGCCAGTGTCAGATTCTTGGTATTCTCGGTACCGGCCACATACAGCTTGAGCTTCTTGAACTCCGTGATTGTGGTGATGGAGGATTCCTTGGACATATCAATCTCAACGGTATAATCGCCGTCAGCTTCAATGGTCGCATTGGTAGCTGCTGCATTGATGGTGTTGGCAACATTGCCCTCACCCTGGTAGCAGGCACCTCCGTCCTGCACATCCACAACGTAGATATATGCCTTACCGGTCTCGGCAGCATTTGCAGTAAGTGCTGCGCCGCAACCGGCAACCGCCAGCGATGCACTCAGTGCTGCGGTCAGAACTGCTTTACTCATATTCTTTCTCATGCTTAACACTCCTTCTCTCGGTAAAAACCATACGGGGCACCGGAACCGCTATGTCCCGGCAAAAACGCACCCCCGTCCACAGCGCCGAATCCGCTGCGGAAAGCGGTAGCATCTCTCCATTATGCTACATTATTTATTCTATCATACTTTATCTGAAATGTCAAGTAGATTTTTCCGTTTGTGCTTCTTTTCCCGACAAGAATGCAGGTATTTTTTTATGCATTCCGCACAAATAACAGACCGCACGGCGTTTTTCTTTGTCTGTGACAGCAAAAAACGACACATAGCAGGGGCGCAATGCCCCTGCGAAAAACAGCCCCCTCCCCGATGGGGGAGGGGGCTGGCGGGGCACTCACCGGTTATGCAAGCAGTCCCTGCTCCGCTTTCACACGCAGAATCCGGCGCACACTCTCATTGAGCCGGCTTTCCGGGATTTCGCCGCTGCGCACTGCCTTGTAGATCTCCATAAACGCCGCATCCACATCCGCCGGCATCAGAATCATATCCGCACCAGCCGCAAAAGAAGCCTTTGCCGCTTCACCCGGCGTATATTTCTTCGTAATCGTAGCCATTGTATGGGAATCCGTGACGATGATGCCATTGTAGCCCAGCTCGTTCCGGAGCCACTTGGTCATTACGGTATACGACAGATCTGCGGGGAGGTTGTCCCCGATGCATTCCATCGTCTGGTGGCCGACCATCACGAAGTCCGAGCCTGCGTCAATGCCGCCCTTAAACGCTCTGAACTCGTCACTTCTGAGCTCGTCGAGGGAGCGTGTAATCAGGCATACTTCATCGTTATGGGTATTCCCGTCCTCAGCACCAAGGCCGGGGAAATGCTTGAGCGTAGCGCTCACCTTGCCGCTCTTTTGCAGACCACGCACCATAGCTGCGCTCATATCGGCAACCACAGCGGGGTCACTGCTGAAGATACGGTCACCCAGCTCATTATTCGGGTTGATGTTGACATCCGCCACCGGCGCAAAGTCCACATTGAAGCCGAATTGTGAAATATCTGCTGCAATATCCTCTCCGATTGCCTCAACGGCTCCGGCATCGCCCTTTGCCCCGTAGACACTCATCGGGTCATAGGCAGTTGTGCCCAGCGTTTTGGCAACCCGTGCCACTCTGCCGCCTTCCTCATCGACTGCGATGAACAGGCCTGTGCCGTGTGCATCCTTTGCATAGGTCTGTGCATTGGCAATCATGCTTTTTGTCTGATCGCCGCTCTTGAGATTCTGCGCAAAATAAACGATACCGCCGACCGGCCGTTCCTGGAGCGCCGTCTGCGCAGCGGCATCCGTCGCTGTGACAGCCGAGGATGCTCCTGTCAGGCTCTCCGGGGTCACGATAAAGAGCTGATACACCTTCTCCTGCAATGTCATATTTGCCAGATGCTTTGCCACAGCCGCCTCCCTGGAATCCGGATTGGCAACCGCACCGACCAGCAGATTCCGCTTCATCAGTCCGAGATCAAAGACATCCGCAATGCCGTCTCCGTTGCAGTCCACCCATTTTACCTCATTCTGGGTCAGCGTGACTCGCTTGTGCAGCGCATCCTGCAACAGCAGCAGATACGCCTGCTCCCACTCATCCTTGTTTACCCACGCAATCTTGTAGCCATCCGAAACCGGGTAGACAAGCTGGACGATGCGTTCCGTTTCCTTTGTCACCCGGCAGGCATCCCGCCGTGCCAGACTGCCCGCCCGGAGTGTCAGCGAACTGCGGGTATAGGTGGGCACGATGCCGGGCGCCGTGATCTCATCAATTGCTTCGGGGAGCGTGTCCCCGAGCACCTTATTCAGCGGCAGATAGCCGACTCTGCGGCCGCCGTCACCATTGAAGAAGAACCGGCACCAGCCATTGGTATAGACCTCGCTGATGGTGCATTCCGTTGTCTGCGTGATCGTGCTGCCCGGAATGGGAGTCTTGCAGTCCGCATAGCAGGCGGTCTGCTCCTCATCGGCTGCCGGGAATACATGCAGCGGCAGATAGCCGTCAAGGCAGTCGTCCTTTACCAGGCGCAGCTCCGGATGATAGTCAAAATCCACATAGGTCACATCCAGGTCAATTGCCGTTGCGCCCTTTCCGTTGCCGGGGAGCTGCCCCTTGTCGGAATACTGCCACATGGAGTAAGGGTCACTGAAATCATTGCTCGTGCAGTCATGGGTATATCTTGCCAGCCACAGCGGATAGCCGGCATCCCTGATCTTGTCACGGTCAAGATAGTTGGTGAACCAGTTGAGGTTCGCATAGCAGCCGGCCTTGAAGCCTGCCTCCTCGATCATGGCAAGGCCGTCAAGCGCAAACTGGGTCATGGCATCCTTCCCAAGCTTCTGCTGCGCCTCCTCCTCGACATCGAGAAATACCGGGAAGTCAAAGGTCTTGCCCTGGATTGTCTCAATATAGAGTCTGACTGCTTCCTCGAATTTTTCCTGGCTTGTGGCGCCGCAGCGCATGTAGACGCCGACCTTCAGCCCGACCTTGCGGGCTTCCTCATAGTTCAGGTCGAACTGGGTATCCTCAAAGTACTCGTCATTTTCCGAAGGGAGCTTGCCACCCCGCAGAATGACGAAGCTGATGCCGTTTCCGGCTAAAAGCTGCCAGTCCACCTGACCGTTATAGGACGAAACATCCACACCTTGCAGCATGGGTTTGAGCTCCGCAGCGCTCGCCTGCTCCGGTTCCGAGAAGCCGCACCACGGCAGCACCAGCAGCAGTGTCAGCAGCAGCGGCAGGATACGTTTTTTAAAAATCATTCACACACCTCGTTGATCTCCCGCAGTGAACGGGGGTTAATAATGGGACTATTATACCATACTCTGCGAAAAAAGTCAAATCGGATGCCGTATTTCTACAGCATCCGATCTGTTTTTCAGCTATTTTCCAGAAGCGCCGCCGCATCCCGGACGCACTCCCGGCAGACATGGAAGCCCTGCATGCGCAGTTCTCTGCACAGAACAGAGCCATGCTGCGCCGCAAATGCAGCCTCCAGGGCATCAATCTTTTCCTGCGCAGCATCGCCGTATTTCTGGGTCAGGACATACTCAGCCGCCAGAACGGCGCCGCATTTTCCCATGCGGCCGCCGGCAAACGGGCGTGCAATCTGCCTTGCGGCATCCTCTGTCAGGCCTGCTTCCTCACAGAAGGCGTTCAGGACTGCCACCGAGCAGGGCATGCCGCTTTTATGGTTCTGTACTGCTTTCTCTGCGCTTCCGGGCATTCTGTTTCCTCCGTTCTTACTGGATCTCGCTGAAATCCTTGATGATTTCCACCACATATTTCAGGATGTTGAGAGAGTCAATCTCATCCGGGTTCTCCCCCTGAAAATCCACATTGGCATTGATCTTGCCCTGTGCACTGAGCTTTTCACCGACCATCAGGCTCTTGTTGAGCGTAATGACATCGAGGATGGTGACCTTGCCGTCCTCATTCACATCGCCCAAAAAGTCCGGGGTGCAATGCCCGGTCGGATCCACCGGCTCCGTGGTCTCGGACTCTGTGGGCTTCGGCTCCGTCGGGGCGGGCTCGGTATACTCGATGCCGTCAATAATGGAATCGAAGCAGGGCTTCGAGGCATAGAACTCATCGAACAGCAGCGGGCTGCCCCATGCACGCCAGCTCTGGTCGTCGGTCGTTCCCCAGAATACCACGGCAGAGATGCTGTCCTTATTGCGGACAATGGCATCCATGATGTCGGAGTAGTACTTTGCCTGGAGTTCGAGCAGCTCATCGGTCACAGGCTGTTCCTTCGACAGTGTCGCATCCAGCTCGGTGATCTGGATATCCAGACCGGTCGCACAGTACTTGTCCAGTGCAGAGCCGTAGTGAACTGCCAGCGGGAACGGCTCCTCAGTGTTGTTGTTCATGACATTCAGGTGCGATTGCAGACCGATGCCGTCGATCAGGCCTTCCTCCTTGAGCTCGGTCGCCATCTTGATGACGGCCTCTGTCTTGCCCTGCATGTACTCGTTGAAGTCGTTGTAATAGAGCTTGCAGCCCTTGGGGGCGTACTTTCTGGCAAAGGTGAACGCATCCTTGATGAAGGAGTTATCGCCGTACACCTGTACCCAGCCGGAGGATTCACGGTTCTCGTCATAGGTACCGCCCTCTCTGGGAGCACCGCCGTCCGTCCATGCCTCATTGACAACGTCCCACGCATAGAACTCGACATCCGGGTACTCCTCTGCGATGACCTCCATCACGCCCTTGATGTAGTTCTCCATACGCTGACGCATGGTGGCTTCATCGACCCAGTCGCCTTCGAGGGTATAGTCCTCC
>JAFXOO010000057.1 GCA_017528675.1 Oscillospiraceae bacterium
GTAGATCATGCCGTTTTCGTTGGCATAGCGTTCTGCTGCCTTGCTGCCGTAGAGGATGAAGTCCTTGTTGGCAACGGTCGGTCCCATGAGGTTCTGTACCGGAACACCAAGCTCCTCCGCTTCCTTGCAGAGCTCTGCGTACCCCTTGTCGGAATCCTTGTAATAACCGAATGCACCTTCGCCGATAGACTTGACGGACTCGGGGATGTAAACCGATGCCATCAGGTCATTGTGGGTATCCTTGACGAATACATTGGCACCGATGGATTGCAGCTTGCTGCCGAATTTGATCTCGGTGACAGGCGTATTCTGGAATACCGCATCACGGACATACAGGCAGCTTTCGGGCAGTGCCACGCTCGTCAGGGAGGTGTCGGCAAATGCACCGGAGTCGATCTCCTCGATGCCCTCGCTGAGGGTGACACTTGTGAGATCGATGCAGCCGTTGAACATTCTCACGGGAATGGTGTCGAGCCACGAAGGGATCACGACCTCCTTGACAGCAGTATTGGAAAAGACATGCTCCTCAAATTTGGTCTTTGCGTCATCTGCAAAGGTGACCGCTTCCAGATTCTTGCAACCGTCAAAGGCATGGTTGCCGACAAATGTCAGCTTGTCGGTCATGGTGAATTCCTTGATTGCCTGACAGCCGTTGAAGGCATTGGCGCCGACTTTTTCGAGCGTTGCGGGCAGAACCAGCCCGTCAAAATCGCCCTGTCCGTCAAAGACACCGGCATAGGCGCTGCCTTCGAAATCTACAGAATGCGGCGGAACTGTGCCGATCTCCTTCAGGCACGGGGACATGACAACGGTTTTCAGGGAGCCGTGCTCCATACCCAGTTCATCGAGAAGCATACCATGAACGCTGAACGCACCTGTACCGATGTACTCCACCTTGCCAAGGTCGAGGGTCTCAAGGTCAAGCGCACAGTCGAAGGCATCAATGCCGATCTCCTTGATGTTGTCAGGGATGATGAGTTCCTTGAGCATGCCGTGCTGTCCGACATTGGTATGCGAACCCTTGCCTACGGAATAGGCCGCAACATCCTGTGCATAGCAATCGAGGAAACGATCCGGGATGACGGTCATATTGGCTGAAAACTTGACCTTCTCCACATGCAGATTGCCCTCAAAGCAGCGGTCGCCGACCTCCTTGACGGTATCGGGAAGATTGATCTCATGCAGGTCGCAGCCGCCAAATGCCAAATTGCCGATGGTTTCCAGTCTCTCGTTGAAAGTGACATCCTCGATCAGCGAGCAACCGTTATAAGCACCATGACCGATCATTTTCAGAGTTGAAGGAAATGCAATTGTTCCTGTCAGGCTTGTGCAGTTTGCGAAGCAGCCGTGATTGATGACCTCAAGAGATTTGCCAAATTCTACGGATTTTAGATTTTTGCAGTAAGCAAATACACCGCCTATTGCAGTATCGGTCTTATAGTAATCCTCGCTTGTGTACAAGGTCGCTGATCCGAGTTCTTCACAATTTCCTAAATCTGCATCAAGCAGTTCATAATTGGAATCAAATGCGCTGTCCCAGATCTTAAACGGCTTTTCCGTAGCGGGGAGCTGTAGGTGTTCAATGCTGCAGAAGCTGAATGCGTATTCAAATATATTTTCAAGCTGAGAATTATCTGCAAAGGTCAGACTGGAAAGGGCATGGACTTCACTGCCGCTGATTCCGTTAAAGCCGCCGAAAGCAGCCCTGCCGATGTGCTTGACTGTGGACGGGATCACGAGAGTCTCGATCTTGCCGCTCCATTTGAACATTTCATCACCGATTTTTTCAAGTCCTTCACTCAAAATCAGTGTCTCGATATTCACATCGTTCTGGAAGCAAGGAACGCAAATTACACCGTCATCTCCCAGATTCAAACAGCCGCCAAGCTGTTTTATACCACTGCCGATCGTTACAGACCTCAGTGCATCAATATTATTGAATGCACCTCTGCCGATCGAGATAACACTGTCAGGGATCACCAATTCTTCAATTGCAGTATCCTGAAATGAAAAGTCACCGATCGTAATGACACCGCTGCCGAATGACACCTTTTTGAGCGTGGTACAGTAGGCAAATGTGTACTGAGGTATCTCCGTCATAGCATCAGGCAGCGAGATCTCCTCTAATGCACAATGGTTAAATGCATACTCACCAAATTCCGTGACCGCATCGGGAATATCAATAGCCGTCAGACCTGATTCTGCAAAAGCATATGCACCGATCTTTTCAAGCTTTGAACCCTCCGCAAAGGTAACGGTCGTCAGGTTCTTACAGTCATAAAACATATGCTCAGGAAGCTCTGTGACATTTGCAGGAATGTAGAGCGTTTGGATCGCTGTTTTAGAGAATCCGTCCGTGCTGAACGCCTCCAGTGCGGAATCCTCCGGAATCACAATCTCACTTAAGTTTTCACAGCCGGAAAAATCTCCAAGAACACGAACATTCTTTGAAACCGTAACCTTTTCGAGATTACTGCGTCCAAACTCACCGGGATTCAGATATGCTTTGATGACGGGCATATCTACAGTTTCAGTGATGACATTTCCCTCCTCATCACGCTGTTCATTGCCCTCATCGTCGAGGACAGGCTTATCAAAAGGCATCGTATCAGGAATAACGATGTTCTTGTACTTTGCATCATTAAAGTCTACATCGCCATTGATGCCCTGAATCCACAGTGCATCAATGAGGGGTGAGACACTGTCGCCGTCGTCTTCACGGCACTGCACCACATTCACGTCGTCGATCGTCAGGGTGTACGGCTCGGCTGTCGTAGGCGCGGGCGCCGCAGCGATCTCCTGCGTTACCGTAAGGTTTTTGGCCGCAACCGGCATCAACGGGCAGTACCCTGCCATGCTGAACGTCATTACCAGTGCAACTGCACCTGCTGCTGATCTTCTCCAATGCTTTTTCATGAAACCACTCCTTTCAGGCTTTAACAAAAGACGAGCTTGATTCGCGCTCATTTTTGTATATTATACCATGTGCTTCCAGAACATGTCAATGTAGTTGCCTGATTTGGCGATTAACAATTACGGTAATTGACCGATCCGCAATCAGCAGCAAGAATCAGCGCAACTCATTGCAGCCAGCAGAAAGGATTCCCTGCACGTCTCAGTCTCCGGGCTGTCAAATAGCAAAAGCTCACCCCCCATCGCTTATTATGCGATGGGGGTGAGCTCGTTTATGCAGAAAGCCTTCTATGCTATACCTCCCTAAGAGAATCGAACTCTTATTTGCTGGCTGAGAACCAGTTCTCCTACCATTAGAGGAAGGTGCCATAAGCGACTCTGACCGGGATCGAACCGGCGACCTCATGAGTGCGCTCCGCAAGTAAGCGACTGCTTTGCTCGCTGTGCTCACTTCGCATCTGCTTATCAGTCATGTGTAATAACCAAAAACTGAACTACAGAACCATTTTGGTGACGGATACGGGTATCGAACCCATATTTGAACCTTGCACTTCGTAAGTAAGCGACCAGCACAACTCGTTCCTCGTTGGCTGTCTGCGTGAAAGGGTTCTGTCCTGACCATTTAGACGAATCAGCCATATCTTCCGCCCACAGTGGGCGGGATTGGTTAATTGATAATGATGATCTCGTCGATGGTCACACCGAGCAGGTGGGACAGGATCACCAGATTGTCGATGGATGGCATGGCATCGCCTCGCATCCATTTGAAGACTGCTTGCGGTGTATTGAACCCGCATCTGTTTTGTACATCGGCAACCTTGAGCACTCTGGCTTTGAGCAAAGCCTTGATGTTGGCGCCCGTTGCTGCCATGTTGATCGTCGGGGTCGCAGATGACATATATAAAACCACCTTTCTGATAGATATAAGAAAACCGTCTGCGTGAGCCTTGCACTACACACAGACGGTTCTTATTCTACGCTTCGCAAGTAAGCGACCAGCACCATTCGCAAGCTCGCATATCACATCATCGGGCGTGGGCGCAACAAGCTCCACCATCATCTCACGGATATGCTTCGGCGTGCGGAACTGGCCGTTCTGACCTGCCGTGCTGAGCTTACCGAGCATGTACTCGTAGAGATCGCCCTGCATATCGAGGTCGGCAATGTCATGCTCATAGAGATCATCCAGCCCCGTGATGATCTTCTGCAATACCTGCGGA
>JAFXOO010000524.1 GCA_017528675.1 Oscillospiraceae bacterium
GTCTTCCACAGTCCAGGTCTTGCCGGTCTCAGACGTCCACTCACCGATCTTCTTGCCGGTGGAGTCGAGCAGTTCGAGCTTAGCGCCGTCCAGCTCCTTCTCGCCGGTAATGTCGGTCTTGTTGATCTGGATGGACTTCTTGACGTCATCCAGAATGGTCAGTACCTTACCGTCAGTGCTGAGCAGGTAATCGCCGTTCGTTGTGAACTTCACAGAATCCTTATCGATCACGCCGTCAGCAATGGTGAATGTCATGTCGCTGACAACCTTATAACCGTTCGGAGCAGTTTCTTCATGCAGTGTATAGGTACCGCTCTTGAGTCTGGTCATATCTGTGCTGTTGCCAGTGAAGGTGTAGGAATTGTTATCAGCGTCGTAATTTGCTGTGTCAGCAGCAATCGTTGTGCCGCCGATGGTCGAGCCGATCAGGGACTTGTCAGCCGGGCCGGTCAGCGTAAAGGTTACGCTGTTTTCCTTACCGTCAGCAGTATTGGCAATGGCCTCGCCGGACTTGTTGCCGTCCTTATCCTTGACCAGAGCCTGCTTGTTGACAGTAATCGTAGACGGAGCATCCTTCACGAGGAGAACGCCGTCTGTACTCAGGGAAGCATTGTCGCTTACTTCTGTGATTTCGTTGCTTTCATTCACAGTGAAGGTCACATCAGTTTCGATCTTGTCGAAGCCATCGGGAGCAGTGATTTCCTTGATGGTGTAAGTACCCGGTTCAAGAGAAACCGTCCACTTGTTTTCCTTCTGGGATGTCCAGTCCTCACCGATCTGAGTGCCACTGGCATCGAACAACTGGAGCACAGCGCCCTCAAGTTCTTCTTCGCCGGTTACATCCGTCTTGGAGATCTGGATGGATTTCTGCTTGGCATTCTCGAAAACGAATACATTGTCATCATCGCTTTCGATCATACCATTCTTGATTTCAAAGGTCTTTGCGGCTGCCTTCTTGTAGGTGGCAGGTGCTTTGGTTTCTTCCAGCTCATAAGTACCGTCAAGCAGACCTACGAACTTCATCTGGTTGCCGTCAGTAGCGGTGTTCCATTCAAAGGTATCACCGGGCTGCATTGTGTTGGCAGTGCCTTCTGCGAAGGTCTGTCCAGCAGTCTTGTCTTCGGCAGCCTTTTTGAAGGTGAGCTTCATGTCCGCACCCTCGGTTGTGCCTTCCGGTGCATCCTTGCCTTCAAAGGTCTTCTTGATTTCGATCTGGGAGATGTCGTCCGTAATGACGATGCTGCCTGTATCTGTCTTAACGTGAGTACCGGTTGTCTCAGCATCCGTCAGTGTAACGGTGTTGTCTTCGTTGTAGGTGAAGGTAAACTTGGAAACAACTGTGAAGCCGTTGGGAGCTACAGTCTCCTCCAGCTCATAGGTTGCACCGGGCTTGAGACCCTTGACAACCTGATCGCCTGTGAAGGTGACGGAAGTGTCCTCAGCAGTCAGCGCCTCTCTGGCATCACCAAGGATTACACCCTCAAGTGTTGCTTCCTCACCCACAGCCCTCAGAACGAAGGATGCCTTGTTGCCATCATTGAGTGCAACTGCCTGTTTTTCCTTGTCTTCAACAGTGCTGTTGAGAGCGCTCTTGCTGATGGTGAGTGCGAGTTCCTTCTTGACATTTACGATGTTGATGGTTCTGCCATCGGCTGTGCTTGTGTCAATCTGTGTCCAGCCTTCAGCGATGCCGCCTTCGCTGTCACTATCAAACAGAGCCTTGGTCAGTTCCGCACCGTGCGGCACGGTGGTGTAGTAATACGAATAAGTGTTTGTTGTCCAGAAGCCAAATCCAGTGGTTATTCTTATCACTGCAATGATCGTATCCGTCTCAGGTGTATTATAGCCGGTCGGAGTTGCGGTCTCGATCAGCCGGAATACATTGAGCGTATCCGTGGAGCCGTCCGTATTGAAATGTCTTTGCAGCACTCTTTCATTGAAAGAGAAGGTGGATTTGGTAGAATCCCAGTTCCAGCCTTCCACGCTCACAGCCTCGGAGCCATCCGACGGAATCGGAGTTCTTTCGTTCAGGTTCAGCGTCCCCTCACTGACAGTGTAGGTTTCCTTGGTCAGTGCAATGGTAGCATTGCTCAACGGCGTCGTACCGTTTTCCTGAACCTTGTTGATTGTGAATGCGTAGCTGTTTGTAAAGGTGAAACTGCTGTCGAGGCCGCTGCTCAGGTCAATCTGTGCGAGCAGTTCCTCTCTGCCGTACATTACCACATAATCCGGAATGGTCTTTACCTGATAGGGAGCCAGATCATTCAGCGAAACAGAATTGATGGTGTTAGAACCATAATTGGAGGTGTACTTCACAGTCACCTTGCCAAGCGGAGGAATATCCGCTGTGCCGGTTGTGGGTCTGCCGAAGCCGCCGAATTCTGTAACAGTGATTCTGCCGGACTTGCCGTTGAAATTCAGATTCTGATTGAATCCACCGGCACTTGTGATCGTGAAGTCGGAAGTAGCAATGGCCTCAGCCTTGGTGACTCTCCCGCCTTCGATTGTGAGCTCGAACGGCGTGCCTTCAATCAGATAACCGCCTCTTGCAGGAGTGAGTTCCTCAGGCCCCTTTGTGATAACGGTTCTTTCACTGTCCGCAATGGGAACGAAGGAAAAATTACTGATCTCAATTTCGTCGGTGAGTTTTTTGCCATTGACATAGATCTCTACATTGCTGTTGGGATCCGGGTCAGAAAGATTGGATACCTTTTTAAATGTATAGGTGTTACCCATGGAATCCGTATAGGCGTTCTCACCGATAGCGTACGGGGAATACGTCTTGGAAGTGATCGCAGGATCAAAACTGTCATCTGCATAGGTGCTGATGGTTACGGATTTGTCCGCGTTCTCACTTACCTCAATGTAGAACGCTGTGGTGTCGTCCTTCTCATAACCAGTAGGAGATGAGACTTCCTTAATCATGTAGCGGCCAGGGGTAACCGGCATCTTGTCGGGATTGTTGCCGGAGCTTGTGATCGTCACAGAAGGAGCATCGCTGACAACGCCCTCCCTGATCGGATACAGGCCAAGTACGGCACCTTCCAGATCCTTCTGTTTGCTGTCGATCTTGTTCAGGTCGATGGTGTAGGACTGCTCTGCCTTCAGCGACTCCATCTCAGAGTACATTGCGTGCCACTCGGAGCCGATGTTGGAGAAATAGCCTGCGGTTGCCAGCCAACCGGAGGATGTCTGCGGAACCTCCATGATGGAGTCTTCATTCGGGTTGATAAAGGTACCACCTGTCTTGATGATCTCAGCATACTTGACGGAGTTCAGGTTCCAGATAACAGTCTTTGTCACCAGTTCCAGATCCCGTCCGGCTGCGCCGGTTTTCGGAGAGCTGTCTGTTTTCAGAACTTCTTCACCGTTCTCGTAGAAGCTGATATCAAACTTATCCAGGGTAATATTGGAGGTCTCATCAAAGTTCATGACGATTGTCTGACCCTTGTTGACCTTCATCTGAAGCTTACTTGCATTGCTGATTGCACTCGTATACTTGTCTGCATCAACATAGATCGTTGCATTAGCAGGATAGCTGCGGGTGTCCAGAATCATAACGCCATCAGAGCCAGGATTAAGATCATAGTTGCTCGGCTGCTGCTTCAGCATTTCGGACTGGTTCTTGATATGATTGATCATCGGATTGACTACATTATTTGTAATATCCTCAGGCTTCATGATCTGAATCTTGACATAGTCCTTATCCTGATAAGCTTCCAGTCTGCCCTCGCTGTCCACAAAAAGCTTTGTGGTGGAGCCAAGGCAGTTGCCGATCTGAATCTTGCCGGCATTAGTGGGGCCGTCCGGAACGGGAGTATACACCTTTTTTTCGCCCTCCATGTGGCTATCAAGGCTATACTTTGTCTTATCCGTCGGGTCAACGGAACCTTCCCACAACTGCGTACCCTCAAAGCCGAAGTCAATGAAGTTTGCGGCATAGAAATCGCCGCAGTAGTTGCCTTCGCCCATCAGGTCGGGTTCCAGTGCATTGTGGCTCTGGAAGTAATTCGCAGCCATATTGGTCTCTGCATGTCCTTGCTGGTTGTAGCTATTGGCTACGATACCGAAGTTGACTGCCTTTCCGAGTATGGACTTGAAGTTCGCCTGTGCCACAGCATTGATTTTAGTCAGCGTAAAGTTGCTGACAACAGTCGTGTTGCCGTCTGCGGTGGTCGAAGTCTTGCCGTGGTCAGTGAGCTTAAAGACGGTGCCGTCCTCCTGCGGTATAAAGCGGCTCTTCAGATCATCGGTACGCTTGATCATGTCGGGGACAGTTTCGCCGTCCTTCCCTTGGATCAGGTAGCCGGTGAAGCCCACCTCGTTACCGCTGATGTGCTCATCAATCGGAGAACCGTCGCCCTTGAACCAGGCGCCGTCTTCCTCCTCCGTCTGTACATGGAACACAAGCGTGTCACCGGCCTCGCCGGCAACCTTTTCGGCATGGTAGGTGTTCTGGGGATTATCGTGCTTTACGTCCGCTACCACATACAGATTATCCGCTTCTGTTACATCGTCCTCCAGCGTGACGGAAATATCGTAGGTGGAGCTGTTTTTATACAGAACCAGAAGAGCATCGTCCGTGCCGAACTTCGTTTCGTTGACTGTTGATCGGTCAAAGGAAAAACCGGGGACGTCTCTGGAAATGCCCTCCTTCCGGTTCCCGTCGGCATCCAGGAAATCGGAATAAAGCGTCTTCTCACCGCTGTTGAGCGTGTCAACATACAAATTGACCTCTGCCTTTGAATAGTCGGCGTTTGTCAGCTCGGAATAGACCAGCGGGGTGCCCGTTGAACTGCCGTCCTCGCCAAACGCATAGAAGTTGGTGAAACTCAGCGTTTGAGCAGAATTATAGAGGTTGACACTCTGCACGTTCCAAGCAACCGTGGCATCCTTACTGTCTTTCAGCGAGACAAGCACATAGCACGGAGCGCCATACCCGATTGTCGATCCGGTTTCCTTGTCGTGTTCAAAAACATTGACTGCGACATTATAGCTGTCCGCTGCCGCTGTTCCCAATGTGAACCCGCTTGGAAACATGAAGCTTGCTGCCATTGTGAATGCTGAAACGCCGCTCAGTATTCGTTTGACAATAGGCTTTTTCATATCTTATCCCTTCTCTCATATTTTCTTGCACATACCCCGACCCCCTTTATCCCCATAAAAAGATCGGATATATACATTATTATTATATCATGAAAAGATTATGAATGCAAGCATTTGGGCATATATGGTTTTTAGAAATTTGAATATAAATTTTGTGTGTATTGCACAGTTAAACGATTAAATTTCCTGTGACATCGCCTAAAACAGTGTCCATATTTCGTTCACAATTTCTGCAAACAGCACCCCCCTTCCTTTTTCCGTAAAAAAATATTGACAAGTGCATGATTTTGTGTTATACTCAATACTGTATCCTGACGCCTGAACGAAGTTTTGGCGAAAGCATACCGCAATAGAATTCAAAGCGGTACTGTCTGTATTCAGGGGACAGTGCCGCTTTTTTCAGGAGGAAATCATGGACACAAGAGTTGCCATCATCGGCATCATCGTAGAGAATCCCGACTCGGTCGGCACACTCAATGCCATTCTGCATGAATACAGCCAGTATATTATCGGCCGTATGGGAATTCCCTACCACGAGCGCAACATCAGCATCATCAGCGTGGCAGTCGATGCGCCGCAGGACATCATCAGCACGATGTCCGGGCGGATCGGACGGCTTGACGGCATTTCTGCCAAGGCGGCCTATTCCCGCATTGCCGGAGCGGATGCCTCATGAAGCAGCATCGGGCCGGAGTGCTGCATCCGGCGTGGGCGGCGGTATTGCTGCTGCTGCCGGTGATTGTCGGGCTTGCAGCGCTGTGTATCGGGCGCATTTCCTATCCGCTGGGCGAGATCTGGGATGTGATTGCCGCAAAGCTTACCGGAGCGGAAGCTGACAAGCAGATGAGCATTGTCATCTGGGGCATCCGTCTGCCGAGAGTCTTACTGGCGATGCTGGTCGGTGCAGGGCTTTCTGTGGCGGGCTGTGCCTTCCAGAGCCTGTTCGCCAACCCGCTCGCCACGCCGGATACGCTCGGTGTCGCATCGGGCACCTCCTTCGGCGCAGCGCTGGCGCTTCTGCTGGGCATGAATCTTCTCGGTGTGCAGGGGGTCGCCTTTGCATTCGGCATCCTTGCAGTCACGCTGACCTGGCTCACCTCAGCCGGAAAGGGAAAGGGGCTCAGCTCTGTCGTTCTTGGCGGTATCATGATCGGCTCTCTGTTCTCCTCTCTCGTGTCGCTGGTAAAATTCACCGCCGACACCGAAACGCAGCTTCCCGCCATTACCTACTGGCTCATGGGCAGCCTTGCGGGTGCCGGATTTGAGCCGCTCAGGTGGGGGGCGCCGTTCATTATCGCCGGAATTCTCGTGCTGTTTCTGCTGCGCTGGCAGCTCAATATCCTGCCTCTTGGGGAGGATGAGGCACGCTCCCTCGGCAGCAATATCAGGGCGCTGCGGGCGGTGACCATCCTCTGTGCCACTGCCGTGACGGCCTCCGGCGTTGCCATGTGCGGGCAGGTCGGCTGGGTCGGACTGCTCATTCCGCACATCTGCCGGATGGCATTCGGCAACGACCACCGCACGCTGCTTCCCGCCTGCATAAGTCTTGGAGCTGTGTTCCTGGTGATTGTGGACACGCTTGCCCGCACGATTTCCGCAGCCGAGATTCCGATTTCCGTCCTGACTGCCATCATCGGTGCGCCGTTTTTTATCGTACTGATGCGGAAAAGCGGGGGGTGGAGACTATGACGCTGGAAATCAGAGAGGGCAGCTTTGGCTATACCGGCCACCAGGTGCTCGACAAGGTCTGCCTGACGGCTGAACCGGGCGACCTCATTGCCGTTCTCGGCCCGAACGGCGCCGGAAAAACGACCATGCTGCGCTGCATGCTGGGCTTCCTGCGCTGGAAGTCGGGCGACAGCCTGCTTGACGGGCGTTCTGTCCGCAGCATTCCCGCACGGGAGCTGTGGAAGACGGTCGCCTATGTACCGCAGGCGAGGAATTTTAACTCTGCCGCAACCGCAGAGCAGACCATCCTCCTCGGCAGAAACGCCCATATCGGGCTGTTTTCTCAGCCGAAGCAGAAGGACCTTGACCAGGTGCATGCCCTGCTTGAACGCCTGCACATCACCCGTCTTGCCGGGAAAAGCTGTGCCGAGATGAGCGGCGGCGAGCTACAGATGGTTCTCATCGCAAGAGCCCTGGCAGCCGAGCCGGAAATTCTGGTGCTGGACGAGCCAGAGTCAAACCTTGACTTCCGCAACCAGCTCATCGTCCTGGAGACAATGACCGGTCTGGCGCAGGAGGGGCTCACGGTTATTTTCAACACCCACTATCCCGATCATGCGCTGCGGCGTGCGAATAAGGCGCTGCTGCTGCACAGGGGCGGCCATGCGCTGTTCGGAGAGACACATGCTATTGTGACGGAAGCGCATATCCGGGAGGCGTTCGAGGTGCGCACCGTCATCGGAGAGATTGAGACAGACGAGCGCATTTACCGGAGCATTCTGCCGCTGGAACTGGCAGGGGAATCGGCCGAAATACCGCCGGATGCGA
>JAFXOO010000525.1 GCA_017528675.1 Oscillospiraceae bacterium
CGTCATGGTCAACGAGCCGGACGGCAACTGGTTCCTGATTCAAACGCCGGGTCTGGTGTTCGGTGCACTTTCCCCGGAAAAATACGGCAGCCAGAACTATGGCAAGTCCGGCCTCAGTGGCTATTTCACACCGGCTCGTTCCCACTACCGTGGGCTGGAAAAGTACCAGAATCTGCTGGGTGCCATTTCTGCCGAACAGATCGAAGCGGAAAAGATCGACCGCATCGGGAACGGCTTGCTCCAGCAAACGAGGACGGACGAGATGACGAAGAATTCGGAAGCTGCTGTTCTCGGCGAGCGTGTCACGCCGGACAACCGGCTGCTGGCACTGGAGAGCCCTTCCTGCGACCTGCTCCCGGAGCCGTTCTTCCTCCCGAAGATCACGCTGCTGGCGCTCTTTATTGTCGCCGGATTCTCGGCTGTGTTCCTCGTGCGGATCCGCTTTATGCTCCACAGGGCAGGGAAGTGGAAGTCCTATGCCGGAAACCGGGTGATGCTTGCCGGTCAGCTCTCAAGGCTCGTGTCCGTGATCGTGTGGCTTGCCACCTATGTGGTCATGGCGAAGGAGGGCAGCGGTCTGCCGCCGACGGCCTGTGCGGTTCTTGGCATTTTGCAGATGCTCTGTGCGGCTGTCTGCATTGGCACCGGCGCTGCTGCGCTCCTTTCCATGCGTGCGAAAAAAGAGGAACAGGCGCTCCCTGTCCGCTATTTCCTCCATGCGGCAGCGAATGCAGTCACGGTCTGCACTGTGGTGGTTTTCGAGATGTACCGGTTCTGGGAAATCTGACATAATGGGTGCAAGCCCCGAAGTGATGTTTCACTTCGGGGCTTGTGTTTCGTCTATCCAGAGCGGTTCCGCAGTGATCTCTGTCCAGACAGGCTGGAAGCCTGCCCGCAGTGCTGTGTGCATGGATGCATAATTGGCGGCTGCGGTGCCGTAAAAGGGAATATCGCCCTGCGCAAGAAGCTTGTTCTTCAGCAGTGTGACCAGCATGCAGCCGATGCCCTTACCACGGTATGCCGGAAGGACATCAATCCCGATCTGCTGCCAGTGCGGTGCATCCTCCGAGCAGCCCGCCATGCCCGTGATGGTTTCGCCATCATACGCACAGACCACAATCCGGTCGGGCCGTTCCGGCACAAAGGCCGGGCAGATTGCATTCGGGAAGCGCTTGTCTCCGTAAAATGCATGAATCTCCTGCTCGTAAAACCAGCGTACCGGACAGGATACTGCCGGAACAGCGTCCCGCTCCGGCAGAAACATGAAGTGCGTCGGGGAAAGGCGGTATCCGAACCGGCGCAGCGCCGTGTCAATTTCGATCAGTGCCGGCAGCTCAAACAGCCGGTGCCCCTGCGCAGTCTGTAGAAGCTGCTTCAGAAAGGGGTGAAGCTGTGGATCGGCGGAGATGACGGTGTTGCTTCCGAGGGTTGCCATCTGAAAGAATGGCGGATAGGGCGTGTAAAGCCGTCTGCCCTCACGGGGGGCGGGAACGGTCAGGACATCGCTGCTCCGGCGGAAGTCGTCTGGCTGGCAGTTGAGATCCTTCGAGAGCAGCGTATATAAAGCGTGCAGATGTGCGTTGTTCATAGAATTCTCCTATAGATAGCGTTCCATACGGCTGCGGAGTGCCGCAGGGCTGATTTTATGCTTTGCCCTGATCTGCGCAGCGTAGGCAAGGAATGCTTTACAGAGTAGCGGATGAGATGTGCGGAAGGTTATGCCGGGCGCTCTGAGCCGGCTGACCGAAACACTGTCATCAGACAGCAGCAGCAGGATATTCGGGAAGGCAGCCTCCGGCATCGGATAGAACCGGAAGCGTTTGTGAGATTCCGCCAGCGTCAGGACTGCACGGATGTGCTCGGCATATTCCTGCGGTGTATAGAACAGCGAGGTACCCGGCAGCTCGACCGGCACTTTGCCGCCGAACAGTGCGTCATCGGAGGCAAGCGGACAGCACTCCTCCACAGTCCCTCCGGTGAGCATCTGCATGAGCCGCTGTCGGCAGATTTCCCATGCCTGTTCAATGCTGCGCTGCTGCTGCTCCGGCAGCCGGCTCCGGCTGAGAACACTGTGCAGCACTTTCAGCGGCATGGTGGCGAAGGAAAGCGAGGTGCCGACCAGTGTCAGCGTCTGCGGCTGCAGCTCCATCAGCGTCACGCCCTGGCTGATCTGCACGAGGGGGGATGCCTTGCTGCACAGCGCATCAAACATGCCGCAGTAGGTGTCAATGATGGCGCTGTCCGTGTGATAGCGGAACAATCCGTTACAGTTGACCGGCTGAAAGCTCTCGATACAGCCAAGACCCGGACAGAGGAACAGCGTATGTGAGAAGCGGCCGTATTCCTCCGGGCGCAGTGAATAGGAACGAATGCTCCCGGACATGTACAGCGGAAGCCAGCTCCGGATTGCCGAAAGGAGCTCATCCTGGCTGCGGTCGATGTTGTGGATGATACGAATCTGGACGCCGTTTCTGAGGCATGCCAGCATCAGCGCCGACCAATTCTGCAAAAAGGCAGGCTGTTCGGTCATCCAGTCCATATTCATATCCGAATACAGCAGGAGTTCCCGGCCGTTTTTTTGCAGCACCTCCGTCAGAAGCCGCAGGACAGCGCTGCGCAGGCCGTCGTTGCCGGCATACAATTCCTGTTCCGGTAACGACGGCGTTTCCGGAAGCACAGGCTGGGGCGGCGGCAGGAAGGTGTCAATGGTTTCAAGCAGCCGTTCAATACCCGGATCTGTCTGATTGGTGGAGAAATCACAGAGCCACATGCTGAATTCCCGGAATGCTGCATCCGGATCATCCGGCAGCGGATGCCCGATGAGCTGTTCGAGTTCGTCATGGCGTCCCTGCCGGCAGATGCGTTCATACAATACCTGGCAGATGGTGCTGACTGCATCCGGATTGGAGCGGGGAGAGCGCAGCCCGTTGCGGAAACGGCTGATATAGGATGCATCCATGCTGATGAGCTGGCCGAAGCGTACATTGGACAGCTCCGTCAGGCACATGACGGCGTTGAGCCGTTCCCCGAAGGAACGGTAGCGCTGCTCCGTGGAAGTGCGGACGGGAATTGCTGTGTCCTCATAGAGCCAGGTCAGCAGAAAGTGGCGGATTTCCTCCGGGACGGCCGTTTCCTTACAGCCGATCATCCCGCATAGTACTGGCAGGTCTGCGCCGTCGGCGGCGGCACGGTAAAGTCCGTCAGCCAGCCGCATCGAGGCATTCCCACCGTATTTCGGGACTCTTGCGCCGCTGCACATACGGCTGATATTGGAGGTGTCGCATTGCATTGTCTTTGCCAGATCAGCCGAGGATAGATGCAGGCTGTTCATCAGGCTGGTCAGTTGATCGGAAAACATGCTGCTCCCTCCTACAATGTATTGATAAATGAGCACTCTTGTGATACTGCCCGGTTTTTTGCCGGATTGCGGCCGCTTAGCAGGCTGAGCTTTGCATAAGCAATCAGCGCCGAATCAAAGATCTGGGCTGCCTGCGAGCGCCGCCAAGCCGTCAGGCGGGCTTTGCGCGGTGTTGCGTGAAGTTTGACAGTCTGTGCTCAGTTATACTATACCATATCCGGCGGATAAATGCAAGGTTGCCAGAATATTGTCAATGACAAAATGCTGTCAATAGTTGAAAATATATAAAAACAAGCGTATAATTGTAGAAAGAACACAGCAGTTTAATGCATATCATGGACGGAGGAGGGATTGTTATGGCAAGAATCTGCCGGAATTGTCACAGACCGTTGCCGGGTGGCTCTGCGTTCTGCGAAAACTGCGGTGCCCGTGTAAACGGCCCCGGAGGAGGCTCCCGGAATCAGCGCAGCAGGCATCGGGGTGGCGTACATCCTGCCGTGATCGTACTGGTGATTGTGCTTGTGCTGGCACTTCTGACAGGCGGCATCATTGGCGTGATCGCACTTGTCAGGAAGGGGAGCGGCAACCGGAATCATCGTGGCACCGTGCTCCATGCAGGGGAGATCTATCAGGCGGGAGATATAGCGCTGTCAATGGAGGATGCGCTGTTCTGGACGAAGGGCGGCAATTTCCTCTCGCCGGGCTTTCAGTATGCCCAGATCTGGCTGCATATGGAGAACACCTCGGATAAGCCCGTGGAGGCTCTGCCGGACAGCAGCTTCTATGTCTACTACGAAAACGAGCTCCCGCAGTGGATGCAGGACATGAAGGCTGTCTACGGGAAGGATGCGCTGAAAAAAGCATTTGGTGCCGAGAACCGTGCCAATCGTATCGGGGATGTCACGGAGGGGGAGGCTTCCTCGGATGCGGCATATTATGATGCGCCGTTCACCATTGCGCCGGGGGAGACAGCGGATGTCTATCTGCTCTATCAGGTGCCGGAGGATGCTGTGCATGTGTCCATCCTGTATTTTGCAACTGAGGCGCAGTCGAAGGAGGGCAGGGAGCCCTCGGCGGTCTTTGAACTGGAGCTTCTTGCAGAGCGGATGGGTCTGCCGGAGCATCAGGTCTGGACGTATGACGATCCTGCGGCGGCGGCAGCAGAGAAATCAACCTACAAGCGCCCGGACAATGCCGATCATGCGGCGTGGATGAGCAGCTA
>JAFXOO010000526.1 GCA_017528675.1 Oscillospiraceae bacterium
GCCCTCAGCACCGCCGCCCTGTGCACCGTAACCAGGCACAAGGAAGAAGGTGTGAGGCAGTCTTGCACGAAGCTCCCGGAGCTGCTCCGGATAAGTAGCGCCGACCACTGCGCCGACAGCGGAATAGCCGTAAGCGCCGATTGTCGGTGCACCCCACTGCTCGCAGAGATCGCCCATCTTTGCGTAGAGAGGCGCATCGCCCATGATCTGATCCTGAAGCTCGCCGGAAGAAGGATTCGAGGTCTTGACCAGAACGAAAATGCCCTTGTCACGAGCCTGACAGGTCTCCAGCAGCGGTTTGATGCCGTCTGTACCGAGGTAGCCGTTCACCGTGAGCGCATCCGCACCGAAGGGCTCCAGTTCATTTTCACCGACCTTCACCGTGCCGAGATGTGCTGCCGTATAGGCTGTCATCGTTGCACCGATGTCGTTGCGCTTTCCGTCTGTGATGACGAACATGCCCTTGCTCTTGGCATACCGGATGGTATCCTCCAGCGCCTTCATGCCATTATAGCCGTACATCTCGTAATAAGCTGCCTGCGGCTTGATTGCCGGAACAATGTCGCAGATTTCCTTGATAATTGCTTTGTTGAAAGCAAAGATCGCTCTTGCTGCCGCCTGAAGGCTGCATCCATCCTCGTCCATATACTTTCTGCAAAGGAAATCCGGCACATAGTCCAGCTTCGGGTCAAGTCCTACAACGGAAGGATTTCCGGTTTCCTTGATCTTTTCGATCAGTCTGTCAAAGCCCATAGTAATACTCCTTTCGAATTACAGGTCATGCCTGCAAGATATCATTATCGTCAAAGCGCACCAGCCCGTGGGAAATCGTATACTTCACCTTGCCGGTGAGCTGCATCCCACGGAATGCAGTATTATGCGACCTGCTGTGCAGCTTGTCGGGATCTACAATCCACCTGCACCCGGTATCTACCAGAATCAGATTCGCAGGTGCTCCTTTCTTCAGTGTCTCCACCCGGATGCCGAGGAGTTCTCTCGGATGAATACTCATCAGCTCCACAATCTGCTGAAGCGTCGCCTTACCGGTGTGGTAGAGTGCAGTCAGCGTAGCGGCAAGTGACGTCTCCAGGCCGACAATACCATTCGGCGCCAGTTCAAAATTCGACTTTTCCTCCGGAGAATGCGGCGCATGATCTGTCACAATGCAATCAATCGTGCCGTCAAGCACAGCAGCTTCAATTGCCTCACGGTCGGATGCTTCCCGGAGGGGGGGATTCATGCGGTCATTGGCATCTCTTGAACGCAATTTCTCGTGAGTAAGCATAAAGTAATGCGGTGCAGTTTCACAGGTCACCCTCACGCCAAGCCGCTTGGCCTCACGAATAATGTCTACGCTGCCTTTGGTGCTGACATGACAGATATGAATCCGGGCACCGACCGAGGAAGCAAGGATGATCTCACGGGCGGTAATATAATCCTCAGAGCTTCTGTCCATACCCTTTACGCCAAGCGCTTCGGACACGGAGCCCTTGTGCATGATACCGCCGTCAATAATGTCAAGATCCTCGCAATGTGATGCTATCAGCATTCCCTGTTCCTTCGCAGCGGCAAGCGCACGGCGCATGAGTTCGGCATTTTTCACAGGCCGTCCGTCATCGGAAAGGCATGCAGCGCCCGCTTTCTTCAGTGCCGCAAAGTCAGTCAGTTCCACGCCTTCCATCCCCTGTGTGATGCAGGCCACCGGGTAAACCTTCACACCTGTTCCGTCTGCCTTTTCCCGGATATACCGCAGAATCTCCGGCGAATCCA
>JAFXOO010000527.1 GCA_017528675.1 Oscillospiraceae bacterium
ATAAAGTCCTTTTTCTGGTGCTGGCGCACTTGTGGGCGCCCCACCCCCAACCAATGCTAACAACTTAAGCTTTTTGTCGGCTTGCGCCGACTCAGGAGGGGCTGCTCGCCCCTCCTAAACCACCCTCGGCAGGGCGGTGACCGCCCTGCACCCGCAGGTTTTATTCTGCTAAGTTGTTAGCATCGGAACCCTGCCAAGCTGCTTTTTTGAAAGACGGATACCGCACAGTTGCCTGTGCGGTATTTCTCATTTCTTCGCTCTCTCAGATGACGGATGCCTGTTCGGCAGCATCCTGTGTGAAATCACCGTGACGTCCATGATGCCTTCCGCTATAACCCTCTGCATTCTCCGGGATATTGCCGTCAAAGCCCTGCGGAGGCTCCATACCTTCCGGCATGCTGCCGTCAAAGCCCTGCGGAGGCTCCATGCCTTCCGGCATGCTGCCGTCAAAGCCCTGCGGAGGCTCCATGCCTTCCGGCATGCTGCCGTCAAAGCCCTGCGGAGGCTCCATGCCTTCCGGCATGCTGCCGTCAAATTGCTTACCGCCTCTGCCAAAGCCGCCGCCCATCATCGACTGCGGAATCTCGGAAACCTCCTCACCGTTGATGATGATGGTACCGCCGTTGAATTCTGCCACATTATCATAATCAAAGGAGCTCATCTGCGCTGTGATGCTGATAGTACCGCCGTTGACGTAAACCGAGCCGTTTACGTCGATTGCATCCGTATCGCCGGGGCCTACTTCAATTGTCAGCTCACCGCCGTTCACTTCCACTACAACATCACGGCTGGCACCCTTTACAGTTGCGTTGATGCCGTCATCGGTTGCACAGATCCTGATCTTGCCGTCATTGATCTGCACATAGGTCGCTTCTAAGCCCTCAGAGCCGTTCACATTGAACGTGCCGCCGTCAATTTGCAGGATATTGGTCGCCTGGATGCCGTCGCTCTTTGCGTTGATGGTGAAGGTGCCGCCGGTGATGCAGATATCGCCCCCACCCTCGTCATTCTCACAGTGCAGGCCGTCTTTCTGCGTCTCAATTGTGAACGTGCCGTCACAGACCGAGATGGAATCATTTGCTTCTATCGCATCGAGTGCACTTGTGATCGAGTAGGTACCGCCGGTGATCTTCAGGTCGTCCTTGCCGGTGATACCGTTGCCTTCGCCGGAATTGATCGTCAGGGAGCCGGTGCCGTTAAGCGTCACATCCTGCCTGGAAAAGATGACCGCATCCGCATTGGTTTCACCGTCAGCCCGGAATGTGCCGGTCACTGCAAGCAGATTTTCACCGGTGCTGGTAACGAAAACCTTGTCGGCGCTTTCGACATAGATTGCCGGGAAGTCGCTGTTCGTAATGCTTACATTGTCCAGTACAAGCTGGACTTTTGCCTGTTCATCGGCATTTACCAGAATCGTGCAGTCTGTGGCACTTCCCTTTACGAGATAGATGCCCTCCTCAGATACCGTGATTGTTTCACCGTTCCTGACCTCGATGGTCTGTGCTGCGGCGGTATCCGCAGTCTGGGTCATGTCACGGTCTGTGAAAAGGGAGGATGTATCAAGCTTGGTGCCGGAAGCGGCGGATGATGCCGCCTTCTCGGACATGGCGCTGCTGGTTTTGTTTTCCCCAGCCTTCTCTGCGGAGGACGCTTCGCTTTCCGCTGCGGGCTGGCTGCTGGAGGGTGCCTGGGACTCTGTGACTTCTGTGCTGACATCCTGTGTCAGGGCACTGCACCCGGTCATGCCGAACATAGCACATGTCAGGATTGCTGCATACAGGTAATGACTCATTTTTTTCATAAGATCGCTTCCTTTCATTGGTGCGGGATTGTTTTCTCTATGATCTTAGTATAGCCGCTTTTTGTGGGAGCTGATGTATGGCAATGTGAAATTTCTGGGAAATATGCGTGAAAAACTGCCCCCTGCCGTCACACAGCAGGGGGCCTGGTTTACTTTGTATTCTTGACCGTCCAGCGGAAGGAGCAGAACTTTGCCGCTTTGCTGATATCGAACATATTGTTCGTCAGGATCCTGGTGAAGTCCAGGAAGCGGTAGTTCGTCTTCATCTCCTTGTTGTCGATCAGATTCGCAATCATCTTCAGACTGGTATTCGGGGGATTCTTCTGAAGCACAACACCGATACGGTGATTCTCCTTCATGTACTCGATGATCTCCGATGCCATTGTCAGATTCTTGTCCGCCATGTTGTAGGTGCCGCTGTAGCTGCGGTCGTCAGCGGACTGCACAAACGTCAGCAGGAAATCCACCAGATTGTGCACGCAGCACATATGGAAGCCATACTCACCGGTGCGGTATACGAACTTGGTATTATCCTTCGGGTCAGTGATCTTTGCTTCCAGATTGCCGCAGAACGACTTGGTATAAACCGGTGCGACACGGACAATGGCCACCATCATGCCCCTTGCACGGCCGATGTCCTTGATCATGTGCTGCTCGGACTCATACTTCAGCTTGGCATAATTCGTCGTCGGCTTCAGGAAGTCGTCCTCACGGATCGGCTCACGGGTCTTGGGCATCTGGTAGACCTGCGTGGTGCTGATGAGGATAAACTGCTCTACATCGTGCGCAATGGCAAACCGATAGATGTACTCATCCATCGCTGCGCTTTCCTTGATCTCGGCATCTGTGATAATATGCCCCAGATCATTGTCCGCCGTGTTGGCGATATGAATGACGGTCTTGAACTTATGCTTCTCAAAAACTTCGGCATATCTGCCTTTTTCAGAAGGCTTTGCCTCATAGAACGAGAAATTTTCCTTTTCCATATTATAATCGCTGGGTTCACGATCCACTGCAATGACCTCGAATCCCTTCTTCAGAAAACCCGAGCACACATGATCCCCGATGAGGCCGCAGCCGCCTGTCACCAATATTTTATCCATAGAATCACGCCTCCTACGAACCTTGCAATACTTATACACTTAATTGTATTATAGCACAGAACCGGTTTTAATTCAAGTATATTTTGTGAATTTTAAGGAAAATGCATTTACTTTACAATTTTTTCACTTCTTGTGCAGAAAACGCAGGGAAGCCCTGTCCGGCGCATTCCTCCCTGTCCGGGAAGCCCTCCGGGAGAAAGAAACCGTTTTCATTGCTGCACAGTGATATCCGAAAATGTAAATGCTGTTTCCGGATGCCACAGTTCAGGTCGGCAATCAGCTATTGTTCGCCTCGTCCAGCATTGTCTGCACCGGATCCTTGAGGGCGCTGAG
>JAFXOO010000528.1 GCA_017528675.1 Oscillospiraceae bacterium
CGGTGACCGCCCGAAGGATAAAAGCACACCTCGCCGTATTCAGATCTATTACAAATTCCTCGATAATGGGCTTGCAGACGGCCAAAAGCCCGAATTGAAGTAAGTATGAGTTAATGTGTATCCATTAGATAATGTTTGCTCCCGAAAAGAAAACGCGCAAGCCGAGAGCGAAGAAGGCTGACAAGAAGGCAGAGCCGGTTCTCATCACCACACTTCAGATCGGCGATGCAGAGTTTGACATCAGCGATATTGCAGCGAAGGCGTACAAGGCATATAAATCTACGCATAAGCGCAAGGTCGTGACCGAATTCCGTGTTTATGTCAAGCCGGAAGAAAATGCCGCATACTACACCGTCAACGGTGAAGGCTCTGCGGACTTCAAAATTGATCTGTAATAAAAAGATGCAGCGGAGTATCCTCACTCTGCTGCATTACTTTTTATCGTCATTTTCCAGATCGTCGATCATCTCCTGAATTTCGTCATCTATATGCGATGCTCGTTTCTGCAACACCTCAATTGCCTTCTTGATTGCAGGCGGATACGGGATTCCCATAAGACTGGTGTTCTCGATAATCGAAAGCAGCTCGTTCACGCAGAAGCCGATACACGTTGCATCACGGATGTAGGTCGTGCCAATGAGAATATCCATTCGGACAGCGACCACAACCATGAGCAGGATGCAGAATTTCTTCGCAAGCCCTACCCAGCCGGCTTTGGAACTGAGTCTGCCAGTCTTGCTGTGTTTGGATTTGCCCATAGACGCAGCAATCAGACCTGTCGTGAAATCAATTGCCATGAACAGCACAAGTGTAATGAGAGCCGAATCCCAGCCGCCGAGCAGTGCCGCAAAAAAGCCGCCGATCACTCCGGCGGCAGTACAGATATTTTCTTTCATTTCAACATTCTCCTCAAATTGTCACATCCACGATCTTGACAGAACGGATCATCGGGCTTGTGTTGTCCGTGATCGCCTTCCACGCAAGATAGTAGTCGCCGGTGTTGATACCGCTACATTCGTGCAGCACATTGATATAATTGCCCACAGTACCGAGCCATCCGAACGGTACTGAAATTGCCGTATTGTTCTGAATAGACTCGTAAATATATCTTGCGGTATCCGCCGGAGAAAGGGCCTCATTACTTTTCGGTACAAGCCACATCTCACCGATATCCGTTGCACCCGACTTATAGCTCATCATGATCTTGTTATTGCTGCTGATGTGAACAGGCTCGACACACATCGTATAAATGGTCTGCCCCCAGTTGAAATCCGGCTGATTGTAGTAGATCGCATAGCCGTTCTCCTCCGAGCAGAAATTCGGATAGGATTCTGCAAAGCCCGAAAGACTGCGATAGCCGTCATTATAAAAGGTGTAGACCTTTTCGCCGTAGTCGTGGAGTGTGTCGATAGATGCCTTGAACAGAGTCACATCCGACTTAGTCTGTGGGATTTGCAGCACCTTCGGTACAAGGGTGTTCAGCTTTTCATTTTCAGATGCAGACACACCCATTGTTGTCAGATTTCGTGCTAATGCGTCCCTTTGCTCGTCAAGGGCAGTCAGATAATTTGCAATGCTCATTCAATTCACCTCCACGATAGCCGCCAGTGCATCTTCCACACCGGATAGCGCGGTTTCAAGGGCTTCAAGGCGTGTGTAAATATCTGTGATTGAGGTTTTCGCTCCCTGCATATCATAGAGGATCTCGGTCTTGAAGCGCTCGAACACGCCCTCATTGACACCCACACGCTCATTCAGGTTCATTGCTGCGGTGTATGCTTCATTCCAGCGAGAAACATGGGATTCTGTGATGCTGTTCAGCGTTGTAAGGTTGTGATGCCAGTGCGCCTGTCCGATCACAGTTGCAATAGATGCCATGTCATCAAGCATTTCCTGCGTGATGCTGTCCAACACCGCTTTGTTGGAATGAGAATGCGCCTGTGCAGAAACCTCACTCAGTCCGGTGGAGAGTTCATGCAGAGCATTTGCAGTTGATGCCTGAAATGCGGTCAGATCACGCATAAACTGCTCTGTAATGCTGTCAAGCACATCCTTGTTTTCGTGCGTATGCGCCGTATTGGAGAAGTTGTTGACAGATTCAAAGAGTGTGTGAATCTGCTCTCTTGTCCAATCCTCAAAGGGCGGATATTCAGCGATAGCATCGATCATTGCTTCAGTAATGCGGTCAAGCACTTCCTGATTATTATGGCGATGCTTGTACTGCTGAAGGTTCAGAATTTCCTCGTTGACCGTCTGAATGTCATAGATCGTGCTGTCCTCGAACTGCTGCAAACCCTGCAAATCTTCCAACAGAGCCGCAGTCAGGCTGTCAAGAACATCCTTGTTGGCGTGCGTATGCGCATCTTCAGCGACAGGTGCAATCTCACGCTCGATAATGGTTGTGACCTCAGTTGTCTTCGGATATTCGGACATATCCGGCGTGATGCCATCCTTGCCCTTCAGACTTTCGAGCCATTCTTCCTCTGTACCAACATACCCATGCTCCACAGCGATCTCATACGCAGATTTGCCGTCAAGCCCGTGTTCTGCGTCCTCGATGCGTTTCAAAAGCTGCGTATACAGATCAGGTGTCGGCGGAATGGGCGGTTCTTCACCCTCAAAGCCGGATTCACGGATATTCAGTGTGAC
>JAFXOO010000529.1 GCA_017528675.1 Oscillospiraceae bacterium
CTGCTCCAAAACTGACATAGATGAAGCTGAACGTATCGGCAGACACGCTCTGCGGGCTGCGCTGGATGGTAACACAGGCAAAATGATGTATTTCCGCCGGGTCAGTGATGTACCCTATGCTGTGACCATTGAAATGACGGATGCTTCCAAGGTTGCCAATCTCGAAAAGAAATTTCCTACAAAATGGATTTCCTCGGATAACAACCAGGTCACCGATGCTGCAATCTCGTATTTCCTGCCGCTGATCCAGGGTGAGGTCGATATCATGATGCGCAACGGTATGCCAGTGCATTTCCAGCGGCCGTTGCAGATGCGGTGATGCAATCCGCATACAGTTTTATCACCGCTTACAGAGCAACAGAAAGAAAGGAGAATTGTTATGGAGTGCGAAAGCTATCTCCGTTTTCTTGATGGCGACCAGTCGGCCATGCAAGAGATTGTTGAGCAGTATTGGGATATTATGCTGCTTTATGTAAATACCTATGTCCACAGCATCCCTGATGCCGAAGACATTGCCGAAGATGCGCTGATCCAGCTTGCGGCAGAACAACCCGATCTTGAAGAAGAAAGCCAGCTCAAAACCTACCTGATGAAGAATTGCAGAAAGCTGGCACAGGATGCTGTGAAAGGGACACCGCAGTTCAAAGCAGCCGCCGAAAAGGAGCTTCAGGAATGGGAGAGCAATGATAATGTGGATCTGATGATGCTCGAAGACAGAATGAAACTCGATGATTCCAAGCGCCTTATGCACAGGGCGCTGCTCAGGCTGAAGCGAAAATACCGGGATGTTCTGTATCTGCACTACTTTGTCGGATTAAGCTATCTGGAATCCGCAACGGTCCTGAACTGTTCGGAAAAGCAGGCGGCATCCACCGCCTACCAGGCAAGGCTGGAACTTAAGAAACAGATGGAAAAGGAGGGCTATTTCGGTGAAAAGCTATGAAGAAGTCGCCTCTGATGTATTGGAGGCTGCACGGGATAGACGCCAGCAGATCGGTAAGAACCGGCGTATGACGGCATTTGCGGTTGCCGGAGGTGTCTGCGCCGTTGCGGCAGTTGTGGTTGTATTACTGCTGCTGCCGCCCAAGCGCCCTGAAACGACTCAGTATGCTGTCGAAAAAGAAACTGTCACCGCTACGGCAGCAGAAGAAACAGAGGTTGTCACAGAACCGCTTACTGAAGAACCAACTGAAGCCACCAGACCTGCAAGGGAAACCAGTGAAACGGAGACAACTGCTACGACAAACGCCCGCAGCACTGAATCCATCAGGGATTATGAACACGATGACAGCGAGCAGTCGTATGAACAGGAGCAGGAGAATCCATATAACAGCCTCTATGACGATAGCCTTGAGGATCTTGAACATCCGGAAGCGCCCACGCAGTTCATTCGCCCCACGGAGCCGGCCGTGCAGCCGACCGCAGCCCCGGAGCCGCCGACTGAGCATCCCGCTGTCGTACACACAGATCCGCCGGTATATATCGAACCGGAAGATCCCGATCCGGTGGAACCGCCTCCGACACCGGTGACACCGCCGGATGAAGGTGGAAACAACGAAGAATAAGCCCAATCTCCCCTTCCCGTATCGGGAGGGGGAGATAGTTTAAAAAAAATTATCTGAAATTTTAAAAAAACACTTGACAAAACAGCGGGACTGTGGTATACTATAATAGTTGACAACAGGCAGGACACCTTGCTGGTTGTTTGCGCCTTTAACTCAGCTGGATAGAGTAACTGCCTTCTAAGCAGTAAGCCGCTGGTTCGAGTCCAGCAAGGCGCGCCATATGGTGGGTATAGCGTAGCTGGTTAACGCGTCAGTTTGTGGCACTGAAGACCGTCGGTTCGAATCCGACTATCCACCCTCCGAAAGAGACATGCAGTTGCATGTCTCTTTTTTGTCTGGGACGGTTCATTCTCCCCTATTTTATTGTGAAAAGTGTATCTAAAATGTGCATTTCTCCAAAAAAATACTTTTTTTCGTTTCTCGCTTGACTTCTAATTCTGGAATGGTATAATTAAATATGGTGCATTGTTAAATTTCTGTAAAATCATGTTGCTGTTTCCCGCTGCTAAGTGCGGCACCTTACACTCTATCCTACGGAAACAAAATCATTCTATCAATTCCGCCCAGGCTCCTCCACAGGAGCGCATCTGAAAGGAGGTCAGGATGACACCAGCACAGATCGTAGCAATCATTATTTTTGTAGCCATGTTCATCCTCATTATATCCGATAAGATTGAAAAGCATTATGTCACACTTGGGTGCGGACTGTTGACACTGATCGGGGTGTTCGGCATCTGTATGCGTGATTTCGGTACTATGTGGCATGTCATCAACCTTGAATCGATCCTGACGCCTGAATTCTGGCGTACAACCGGCGCAGAGACCGAATCGGGCGGCGTTGACTGGGCAACAATCTTCTTCCTCGGCGGTATGATGATTATGGTTGAGGGCATGGCAAGAGTCGGCTTCTTCAACTGGCTCTGTCGTCGCATTGCCAAGCTTGTACATTATAAGACGATTCCTATTTTTGTAGCGTTCATGTGTATGTCTTTCATCCTGGCAATGTTCATTGACTCAATCACTGTAATCCTGTTCCTGGCATCCGTCACCATTGAGCTGGCACGGCTGCTGAAGTTTAATCCGGTTCCTATGATCATGTCCGAGATCTTCTGCGCAAATCTCGGTGGATCCGCAACAATGTGCGGAGACCCGCCGAACATCATCATCGGTTCTAATCTGCACTATTCCTTCATGGATTTCGTTCTCAATACCGGTGTTGTGGCGCTGATTTCTTTTGTGTTTATTCTGGTATACTTCTTCATCGTCATGAAGAAGGAACTTGCTCAGACAGGAGAAACGGATGTCAGCTATGATGATATGCCTTCTCCGGAAAGCTTTATCACAGACAAAAAGGGCTTTGCAATCAGTACTGTCATCTTCCTGACGGCCGTGGCTCTCCTCATTACGCATAGCGCCACTGGTCTGACCGTTGCGTTCATTGGTGTATCTATTGCGGCAGTTACGCTTATCACCTCCGGAAAACATATCCTCAAGGTACTCAAGGGCGTGGACTACAAAACACTGCTGTTCTTCACAGGTCTGTTTATCGTTGTAGGCGGTCTGGAAGAAACAGGTGTACTGGAAATCATTGCGAATTTCATCAGCAAGGTCTGCGGCGGCAATTATTACCTGATGGTTGCCATTATCATCTGGGTATCCGGTATTGCCAGTGCGTTCATTGACAACATCCCGTTTGCAGCGACGATGGTACCGATCATCAAGGATCTTGCCGGCACGAGCGATCCCATCCTTGCC
>JAFXOO010000530.1 GCA_017528675.1 Oscillospiraceae bacterium
ATCAGGATAATAACGGTGCAACAAACAGTGCGACAAAACTGTCTGTTATTGGCAGTACCTTTGATCATTGCTCCAGCGGTACCAACAACGGTTCCGGCGGAGCGATTCAGTGCTATCTGCCGTGCATGGTATTTTCCGGCAGCCACTTTACAGATTGTTGGGCTGGTAAAGAAGGCGGAGCGATAAACAACTTCTTTCATAATAAATATGGAGATATGTGGCCTAAGTCTAGTTTGACTGTCAATGAATGCAGTTTTACCAGATGCCGTGCAGAAGACCGTTACCAAGCTGACCAAATGCAGCACTATGGTGGTGCGATCAATACTAAGGTAAAGACAGTTACTGTAACTGACAGCACATTTACAGAATGCGTCTCAACCTTGAGAGAAGGCGGCGCCCTGCATTTAGGCGGTATTGGAAGTGGCAGCACAGCAACAATTACTGGAAGCACCTTCATAAACTGTATGGCAAAAACAGGCGGCGGCGCGGTGATGGCTTCAACCGAGACGCTGACAGTCAGAGATTCCTTCTTCTATGGTTGCCAGGCTTTTGGGGAGCCTGCATCAAATTACAAATATGATAATGCCAACAAAAAAAATCAGAACGGTGGCGGGGCTATATCTCATAGCGAAAACAGCAGAAACAGTTCAACGCAGAATACAACAACAATCACCAACTGCGTTTTCACTTCCGATCCTAATGGTGATGCGGATGCGCAATCATGCAGTACAGCAACAAACGGCGGCGCAATTTGGACACGTGCGAAGACTGTGACCATAGAACAGTCAACCATCGACGGATGCACAGCTAACAACAATGGCGGCGGCATCTATCTGTCAAAAAATGGAAGCCAGAACGCAACTATTTCCGGCATTAAAAATCCAGATGGAGAGACCGTCAAGGGTTCAATCTCTCATTGCCAGGCGAATAGCGGAAGTGCAGTTTATGCCGAAGACAAAGCAACATTCTCTGGTGAACTGAGTGTCAGCGAAAATACTGTTTCTGATGTCAACAGCGGTGCAATTCAGACTGTGAATAACGGTATGCTGTACTTTGAAGGCAATGTGAAGGTGGAAAAAAACACCTGCAGCGCAGATACTGTCAATGATCATGATGTGCTGATGCAAATTAATGGTAATACAATTATCAATACCACAAATAATGGACTCGGTAGTGAAGCGAGAATCGGGGTATATGTATCAGATCCTAACAGTGCATACGCAAACCACGGAAAAGAAGGTCAGCCTTTTGGTACTTATTACGACAGTGTCGCTGGCAGCAACTATCTTGACAGTTTCTTCAATGACCGTGACAAAGAACTGTACGGTTATCAGCTCTCTGTAAGTGACACGAAGATTTACTGGGGCATTTATGTCTGCAAGATCACAGATCGAGATGGGAACACTCTGACTCGGCCAAATGGCAAGCCTGCGGTTTATCAGACGCTGTCCATGGCTTTGGATGAATTTACCAGAGTTACTGGCGGAGATGCAGTCTACATCAAGATGCTGGTAGAAAACTACGATATCCGTCAGACGACAGAGATCAGCAACTTCCCTGCGGCAGATATCACCTTAACGACTGCAGGGCCAGATGAGGATTATCCTTATCGCGGTACACCGGGTACAGTATCAACGATTTCACGGAATAATCACGATAAAAACCAGCTCTTCAAACTGGATAACCCAAATACAACTTTCAGACTGGAATCTATCACTCTGGATGGACGCAAGGATAAAACAGATACCCAGGGCAGCTACAGACTGATTGAGGTTGCGCAGGGCAATCTGGTTATCAACCGAGGTACGACCATGCAGTATGGTGCTGCAAGCCTCGGCGGCGGAGCGATCGATGCGGCAGCTGTTGCTCACGTAACAATCAATGGTGTATATGATACCGACACGAAAGAGCCGACGGTCAGGTTTATAAACTGCACTGTAGCTGGCGGCAACAAACCAAACGGCGGAGCAATCAGAGCATACGACCTGACTATTACTAACAATACTGCAGAAAAGGGTAAATATGGCACAGCCTTTATCGACTGCAGTGCGTATAATGGCGGCGCGATTACGTCACTCGGACCGAATATGACTGTCAACGGAGTTCTCTTCGATTCCTGCCATACACAGTCCGCAGGCGGCGCGATTTACCATAACAATTTTGTTGCCGATACGACAACTACAGTCAAAAACTGTGCGTTTGAAAACTGTTATACAGATGGAAATAACTGGGCCCATGGCGGTGCAATTGAAGCCAGAACTGCAGTCCTGAATGTGGAAGACTGTTCATTTAAAGATTGTCAAGCCACCTCTGACGGCGGTGCGGTTTATCATGGATATGTGGATGGAAACAACAAACCATCCGGCAACAGGGAAACGACGTCAATCAAAAACACTTCCTTTACCGGATGCGCAACTAGCGGCTCAGATAACTCCTATAACTATGGCGGCTCGGTATATACCCAGGCTAAGACGGTAGAAGTAATTGACAGCAGCTTTATGAACAGCACTGCCACCAATTACGGCGGTGCACTGTATTGTCAGACCAGCGTTAACGGTTCCGCTGCCACCATCTCAGGTACGAAATTTCTGAATTGTTCCACATCCCGTAGTGAAGGTAATGGCGGTGCAATCTACACCAATTCCAAAGCCCTCATACTGCAGGACTATACGCCTGAGGGAAGTGCATCTCCGATTCATACAACAATCACGTCATGCAAGGCTCCGGGCTATAGCGGTGCAGTGCATATGGCAAACAGCGGCAGTGTGCTGACTGTCAAAGATGGTACAGTGATCAGTAACTGTTATGCAAAGCAGGGCGGTGCAATTTATCTTCCGGCTGGTGTGACAATGAATCTCAATGACAGTCCGGAATTCAAAGAAAATGGCTATACAACGCAAAGCGGAAGTATTGTCGATGCAGAAAAAGGCGCGTGTATTTATCTCTCGCAGGGAAGCAGAATCAATCTTTCCGGAAGCCCGAAGTTCAGCAGAAACATTCTGCCGACTGAGCCAAGAATTACCAACGGCGGGATTACGGATTTTGTACGTCAGGATATTTATCTGGCAGGGTATTCTTCGGTTCCTGCTGCATCCATTTATGTTGTCGGTGAGCTCACCGGCGACACCATCTGGGTATGGCCGGAACAATCACCTCACAGACTTCCTAATGAACAGTTTGCGAAGATTGATGCTGAAGTTACTGTCAGTGATGATACACTGAGTCATCTGCGCAACTCTCTGGCAGATAATGTGACGCATTGCGAGTATGGCGAATATCTGGCTGGCATACAGCTCGGTGGAGATAATAAGAATGTCTACTGGGATAAGATGTATACCATCTCGTTTAAAAAGATCGATAACAAGGGCGTCACAGTACCGGATGCCGTCTTTACGCTCTATAAAGATATGGAATGTACAGAGGTTGTAGCGACAGCAAAGTCTGCAGATGGAATTGACGATACTGATGCACAGGGCAACCTCCTTCCAAGAGGTACCGTGGAGTTTGAATCCATTCGGATTGGTGCTTATTACATGAAGGAAACCACTGCTCCTGAGAGTTTCAAGAAAAATGATGCGACATATATCGTGCTGGTAGGCACACCGTATTTAGCACCGAATGACGACAACAGATATCTGTGGGAAGGGGACGGACCACTGAATGTGGCGAATGCCGCAACCCTGGTTGCTCGGCATACGACCGATGCCGGTAAATACTACGGTATTTTCCCGCTGGATGAAAATAACAAAGCGGTGCTTCGTGCCAATCTTGCCAGCAACACAGTAGGTATTGTGAATATCCGCAATGACTATCAGGTCAGCTTCATGAAAGTTGACACAGAAGGCAAAGAACTGCCAGGGGCAGCATTTACAATCTACACCCAGATTCTTGACAGTAAAGGTCAGCCTGCTGTCTATGAAGACGGATATCCGCAGCTGATGCGGTGGAGCCGTGATGGTGAAAACTATCCTGACCCGGTCAAATCGGCAGATGGAACAGATACATACAAAGATATCTACAACAACAGACTCCCGAAGGGAATGGTATATTTCCGTGAGCTTCCGCTTGGCACTTATTATCTGCTTGAAACCGCTTATCCGGAACGGAACGGTGACGGACGCCGCACCTATTATGCGGAGAGTGACCGTGTGTTCAGGCTGATCGTGATGGAGAATAATGATCCGAATTCACCGGAACCCGTTATCTGGGAGCTCAGCGAGTGGAAAC
This sequence comes from Oscillospiraceae bacterium, assembly GCA_017528675.1. Classification (GTDB taxonomy): domain Bacteria; phylum Bacillota; class Clostridia; order Oscillospirales; family Ruminococcaceae; genus UBA3855. Next base: position 4,228 of record JAFXOO010000530.1, read on the forward strand.
CAACCGAAGACAACAAAACAAATTACGAGGTACTCCCGAAGGATTCGAAGGGGAATTACACTGTTTCTAACCAGGAAGTAGTGTGTAAGCTGACGGACGCAAACGACACGCTGCTCTATACCGTAGGACATGCGGTTATAGACAATCCTACCTCGTCAGAAGAAACCATAAGAATGTTCCCTGCAGTATATGCAACGCTGGAAGAAGGGTTTGCAGCTGCCCAGAACGGGACCTTTGTCTATAAAGACAGAACCCCGGCAAATGTAGATGAACTGAAGCTGAAGGTATTAAAGGACTTTACGCTTACCAGTCCGATAAACTACAGCAGTCCGCGCAAACTTACATTTACAACAGCGGAAACAACACGGACGATAGATGACCGGTATGTTTTCAGCACTACGCGTACCACGGATACGTCGAGAGCTCTGATTCGCCGCAGCTACAGCGCCGATACTTCTGCAAATGACGGCGCACTGATTACACTTTCTGAAGGCGCAGATATGACCCTGCAGAATATTCGGCTTAACGGTCAGAAAACAGCCTATAACGGAAGAGCAATCCATGTGGCAGGCGGCAGTTCTCTTACGATACAGAGCCATACACAGATTGAGAACTTCAAGCAGGAAGCATCAGGAGCGAGTGCAGGTGAAACTAACCTCAAGGGCGGTGCGATCCTGATGGATAACGGCACCACATTGAACATTGACGGCGGCTCGTCGAGATCGGCTGTGTTTGCAGACAATGAAGTGAGCAGTTCCGGCACTCCGGACGGCGGTGCTGTTGCGATCGGTGAAAACTGTAAAGTGAGCATTTCGAACGCTCAGTTCACCGGAAACAGAACAACATCAGATCCTGCCAATGCAGGACGGGGAGGTGCGCTTTACACCGCCAGCAATGTTACGATTACGATCACCAACGGAGTGTTCCGAAACAATACTTCCGGTTACGGAAGTGCAGTGTTCGTTGAAAATGGTGCCACTGCCATAATCGACAGCGGCATCATCACCGGTAATAAAGCCGGTGCGGATAATGGCGGAGCTGTTAATGTCGGCGGACCTTTATCACGGCTCTACTTCCAGGGGAACCCGAGAATCTTTGATAACGGCAGTATAACGAACCCCAATGAGCAGCGAAATGTTGTTCTCAGTGTGGATTCCAATGAAATCATCTGGACGACAGCTAATGGTCTGACAGGAGGAAAAATCGGAATCTATGTGATCGACGGAGATAACGGAACAATATGGAAAAATCACGGCCTTCCGGGCAAACCGTTCGGTACATGGCTTAACACAAATAATCTGAATGTGTTTGTGAATGACCGTATGCTTGAGCTCTACGGCGGAAGAAATGAAAATGATGAATCGGATAAGCTGATCTACTGGCAGAGCGACGGAATTGATATTTCGTTCATGAAGACAGACGGAAAGGGTGCTGCACTGAGCGGTGCGGAATTCTCCCTCTTCACGGATTTCGCATGCACAGAGAGTTACGATGACCGGAAAGCGGTATCCGCAAACGGTACATCTGACAGGAATGCAAAGGGCGAGCTTCTTGATAAAGGCACGGTTCTCTTCGAACGGATTCCGAACGGCATGTACTTTATGAAGGAAACCGGAATTCCTGACGGATACAACAACAGTTACGAAAAGGATGCGAACGGCAATCCGATCCAGAATATCTACGTTGTGCTGGTCGGAGACAATATGCTTACTGTCAGTACGCCGGAGGTTGCGGCTCTCGGACTTACAGATGAAGCAATTCAGAAACAGACGATCCAGGGCGACACGGAACTGAAGTATGCATTCTTCCTGCTGAATTCCGCAGGGAAGGCAAGAATCGATGCGGATATTGCCAAATACGGCATTCTCAACCTGTCGAATGAGACACATAAAGTTGTGATCCGGAAACGCAATGATAATGCGGACACTCCGACACCGCTGATCGGTGCAGAATTCACGATTCAGCGCAGGGATATGTCCTATATCATCAATGATCCGGCTGCTGCAGATCCGTACAAGTTCACTTCGCTGCAGAACGGCGTTCTGTCAATCGGCCAACTGTCAGATGGATACTACTTCCTCCATGAGACGAAGGCACCTGCCGACTACACCCAGACCGGATGGTTTGTTATAAGAGTAGACAGTGATGGGGCAAAGATTTCTGCACTCTATGCGAATTTTGCAAACATTCCTGAAAATCTGAACAACATTACGTATAACTGAATCTGAAGGCGGCAGAGAAGCAGTATTTCGATGAGATGCTGCTTCCTGCCGGCTCTGTTCAGCATTGTTTGAAACGTATTACTAAGGCACAGGAAACCTGTTTATGCGAGGGTTCTTGTGGAAATCAGAACAATCATTCGTAAATAAGGAAAAAAGGAGGTGA
>JAFXOO010000531.1 GCA_017528675.1 Oscillospiraceae bacterium
ATGGGCAGCACCTCCGCAGTCCACGGCTTTGCTGCCCAAGCCTCGCAGTATTCGTCCGGGAATTTCAGCCCGACCAGGTGCCCGAAGCACCATGAGACGATGTAGCCGCTGCCCTCCGTGTAGCCGCTATGCTTTGCTGTTGCGCCGATGACGGGAGCGATGGCTCTGGCGACATTTGGTTTTTCTGCGATTACAAGCTGCATACAATCAGTCCTTTCTGTTTTTTCGTTTCTTTCCGAGCTTTAAATGTTCAATCTCTGCTTCAGAGAAATAATATGTCGGCAAACCATAAAGTTCAATAATACGTTCACGCAGCCGACCATAAGGCTTTGTTTTTCCTGATTCCCAAGCGGAAATTGTTGGTTGCTTACAACCGAGCAATTCCGCCTCTTGCATTTGCGAATATCCGCAGTAATTTCGTATTCGTTTAAGCTGGTAGCCTAACGGATAGCCTTGAATTCCTTCAAGCCAATCCCGGGGAATCCTTTTTTTAGCCATCCGTTTCTCCCCCCTCATCTACGATCTGTGTCAGGGAATCCGGATTAGATGTCTCCGGTGATCGTTGCAAAGCATCCTGCTCATCATCATAATTTACAATTTGATCAGGCCGCAGTTCCTCCTGCTGTAATTCTTCCTGTTTTGCATGATAAACATGTGTGATAGCCTGAACAAGTGTTGCTACATCGAGAATGTCGATCTTATCGTGAATCTGCGCAGATAATTCCAAAAATTTTTGAATCTGAGCTTTTGTCATATGCTGTTCCTTAAACCAAGCGTTAGAGATCTGCCGCTGAACATCCTCCCGATACAATCGATCATAAATAGTTTCCAGTTCTTTGATTTTGGCATTATCCGCTTTCAGCGAAGCCGTAAGCTCCTGCATCTTCGCACGCTTCTTTTCCTTCGATTTTTCGAGCTTTGCAAGCTCCGCCTGAACGCTTTTCAGGGTGTAGGCTTTTTCTTTCTCAGCCATAGTTCTCCTCCGTTCTTGTTTTCTCAAATAGATCCTCAATTGTCTCCGGATAGGGCAGCGCTCCAGTGTCATCGCCAAATACTGCTGCATTTCCAAACCGGAAACTGCCCGTGAAGATCTCCTTCGGATCATCGGGATACACAGAATTCCGGTTGATGACGCTCAGGATATTCTCCTGATAAAACGCATACGCCGGTGCCAGCCGGACAGTATCATCATAGGCAGACACACTCTTTCCGCCGATCACCGGAAAATCCACGCTCGATACGCAGCCTGTGACCGTATGCCCGTGCTGTTCCTTGCCATCTGTGCCGATGATACCGCCTACCTGACCGGCTTTCAACAAGGTCTGGCGTTCCTCATCCTCGTATACGCCCACGCTGAAATTCAGCTCATTAGCATAGCAGTTGGAGATCATCGCCCCCTCCGCATCCGTTGCGGCTTCTCCTGCAATACCGCCGCCGGACACCTCAGATTGCAGGATGATGTTCCGAGCCGCACAGCCCTGAATGCTGCCACAGTAGCTTCCCGGAAGCTCACGCCCCAGCGCATTGTAATGCCGTGCGCCGCCTGCGCTTCCGGCTATGCCTCCGGCGTTGAAGATATTGCCCTGCGCCGAATAGTAATACACACAGGAATTAACCACACCGGCAGGCTTCCCGGAGATGCCACCGGCATACAAAATGTAGTCCTCCAAGTAGGCGAAAATGCCGAAATCCGTGACATAGCAGTCTTCTATCTTACCGCCGAGCCCGGTGATCGCACCAATCGCATACTCGCCCCTCTTGGTCGGCTCCGGGGGTGCAGCCGGTTCGGTCGGCTCGATGATATTTCCATCCTCGTCATACTCCACCACATCCGGCGGCACGACAACAGGAGCCGTCACATACTGGATCGGCTCTGTCTGTGTCTCTGCTTCCGGATGCTCTGCATAGATGGCAGAATGCGACACGGTACAATGCTTGATGGATGTTCACGGACACCGCCACCTTCCACGCAGTGCCTGTCTTTAACGAGGAAGGCACGGAAGCCCTCTATCTGCAGGCGAAGGACACGGCTTCCACCGGCAGCAAGC
>JAFXOO010000058.1 GCA_017528675.1 Oscillospiraceae bacterium
TGAATACGGAAGGATCGAGCGTTCTGCCCAGACCGTTCCAGTAGTCGGTAAGATCGGTTACTGCCGCAGACTTGCTGCCTTTGTACTTTGCATCGCCGCTGCTTGCAACCTTGTCCTCGCCACGCTCTGCCCAGCCGTCCATGCCGTTCTCGAAGGTGGAGTGGAAGTAGTATCCGCTCTCATCTGTCGGCGGCTCTGTCGGCGGCTCAGTCGGTTCAGTCGGCTTCGGTGTGCCGATGGTGATCTCGTTCTTGGTAACGTTTGCACGGCCGGAGCTCTGATAGCCCTCAGCATTCAGCGCAACCTCGGTCAGGTTGAAGCACTTCATGCCGGCCTTTTCCCATTCTGCGAAGTGATCGGATACGGTGATCCGGCCGGAAGTACGCTTGTTTTTACGAACGCTGAAGTACTGCTTAAAGCGCTCGCTGCCGCCCTTGATGGTCGGGCCTTCATGCCAGATCCAGAAAATGTCGTAATCGCCGCCGTCAATGTTTACTGTCTTGGCTGCGAAGCTGCCGTCCGGACTCGGAACCCAGTTTACCCAGTCCTCAATGATGTAGTACTCGATGACTTCCTGCGTGGACGGTTCGATCATCCAGCCATAGACGCACAGACGGGAATTACCGTTGTTGGAGCCTGTCTGCTGGTACGATGCTTCGTAGTCCATCGTGATGGTGCCGCAGTCAGTAGCCTTCTTCTTGCGGTCGAACAGCTTGCCGTTACGAGCGAGATAGTTGCCACGAGGCACGGAGCAGTCCCAAACGGCATCAAATTCGCCGCCGCTGGAATTAACGGTCATTGAGCCGTTTCCGCCGGTGCTGTCGATCCACAGCTCATAGTGGTAGCCGCCTCCCAGGTCGCCGGACTTCTGACCGCCGCCTGGCAGTGAGTAGGTTTCTGCGCTTGCTGCCGAGGTCGGGATCATCAAAATCGCCATTGCCGCCGCAACTGCGCCACTCAGAATTTTGTTGAACTTCATAAGATCAACCCCCCTTTATCTATAATATTAACATATTATGAAGAAATTGTCAATCTTTTTTTGAGCAGAATATTAAACGGTTTCGGTTTATCGATTTTATGCAGGTGTACAAAAAGGATATTTGAATGTACAGATTTGCAAATATTTAATAATTTATGCAATCTGTATAATTTTAGCTGGCTTTGTGGAGCGGTTCTGCCTTCAGAGGATGTGTTGTTCTGTGCATATATAATGTATAGCAGCCGTAGCCGACAAACAGCACACACATCACCGTCACTGAGATGGTTTTCGCCGGCTGTGCTGCATCCTGCTTTGCGAAGAAGCTCAGCGTATTGAACAGAATATGTCCGAGAACCGTCGGCAGCAGGCTATTTCCGGTGTAGAGCACCGCCGTGAAGCAGAAGCCGACGCAGCAGGCATACACCACCTGTAGCAGTGTCGCTGCAACCTCCCTGCCGTAGAACAGGTTGACCAGATGCCCCACACCGAAGGAGAGTGCCGCAAACCAGAACGCCTGACGGGTATTCCTCCGGGCAATGGCCTGGAACAGGATTGAGCGCAGGATCAGCTCTTCCAGTACCGGCCCGATCACACCAATCGCCAGGATGCCGAGGGCTGTTGCGAGCGGTGAATCCTCCCGTCTGCCGAAGCCGCACCAGAGATTCTCCGTGCAGGCGAGGAGCATGGGAATGTAGAACAGCATCCGCTTCACACTCGTTTGCACGCCAGTAAAGCCCCATTCTGCGAGCAGATCATGCTTCCGTGCAAAGAGCAGCAGAAAACCCAGAATCACCAGCCCCGCGCCGCTCTGGACAGCATAGTTAAGCCATGCCGTCCCGAACTGGATACCCGCCGAGCCGAAGCCCACCACATAAATCACAATCCAGATCACTGCGAACAGAACCGGCTTGTTATCGTACAATTTCTTCATGCTGCACCGCCTTTCATTGCGCCGATCACACCGAAGAATACTGCCGAGAGCATCCCGGTGCAATAGGCCTCATCGTACAGCATCGCATTGTTGGCAAGGAGACTTGCGATGCCATGTGTCACATAATATATGGCAGAAAATGCTTCCACCGCCTGTGTCTCCGTGATTCCTGCCTCCCGGCTGAGTATCTGATACAGCGGCGCAAGCTGGTCACTGCGGGTCAGCGCCGGGAAGTTCGTGCCAAGCCGGTTTGTCTGGAACAGAAACCGGAACAGGTGCGGCTCCTCCGATGCAAAGCAGATGTACCGCAGACCGATTCCCAGCATCGGGTTGTCATCCTGCGGATTCTCCGGCATGATGTATCGGCTGTGAAAAGCATCTGCCATTTCATAAAGCGCCTCCTTCAGCGCCGCAGCCGTCGGAAAATGGCTCATCACCGGCTGGGTGGAGCAGCCGGCCGCTGCGGCGACTGCACGAATGCTGACAGCCTCCTCGCCGTCTGTGCGCAGAATGCAGAAGGCTGCGTCAAGAAGCTGTTCTCTGGATTGTCTGGGTCTTGGTGCCATGTGGATTCCTCCTGAATAACATTAGTTATATAACAAATGTTATTATATCACAGATGGGCATGATTGTCAAGTCCCTGCACAAAAAAAA